>DASQXY010000293.1:0-9108 GCA_035639455.1 Chthoniobacterales bacterium
TTCGCCGACCGGAACGCTGATTGCCCCGCCGGTGTCATTCACGTCCATGCCGCGTTTCAGCCCCTCGGTGGAAGACATGGCGATGGAGCGCACCCAGTTCTCTCCGAGGTGCTGTTGAACCTCAAGGGTGAGTTTGGTCGGATTGCCGTTGACTTCGTACTCGATCTCGAGCGCGTTATAGATCTTCGGCAGATTTTTCTCGTCGGAAAATTCGACGTCCACGACGGGACCGATGACTTGAACGATCTTTCCTGTATTCATAAAGCTGATCGTCGATCTTAGGAACCGAGTGCCATTTGCGCGGTGGCGATCTCGAGCAACTCCGTGGTGATGCCGGCCTGGCGCATTTTGTTGTACTCCAGCGTGAGATCCTTAATGAACTGGTTGGCATTGTCGGTCGCGTTCTTCATCGCGACCATGCGCGCGCTGTGCTCGGAGGCACGGGCGTCGAGAATCATCTGGAAGACTTGGTATTGAATGTAGTAGGGCAGCATGAGATCGAGCACTGCCTCGGCGTTCGGTTCAAAAATGTAACCGAGCATTGGATCGACATCTTCGCTCGTCCCCTCGCCTGCCTCGCTCTTCGGCAAATCGAAACTGCTGATCGGCAGCAAAGTTTGCAGGACCGGCCGCTGGTTAATTGTGTTGATGAAGTGCGTGTAAAGCACCGACACTTTGTCCACCTCGCGATTGAGAAATTTCTCGATGCAAAATTTCGAGAGCGGCTTTGTCTCGACAAAGGTTGGTGAGTCCTTCAGTTCAAAGTCGGCCAGCAACTCGCGTTTGGTCCGCGCGATAAACTGCCGCGCTTTTTTGCCTGTCACGACAAACACCGTCTTGCTCGTATCGAAATTCGACGCTTCGCGAAAGAGGTTCGTATTGAGCGCGCCGGCGAGGCCTTTGTCTGTGCTGATGATGAGCAAGAGCTCCTTCGCTAGCTCGCGAATGTGAAGCAGCGGATGCAAACGTGGATCGGTGCGTTTTTGCAGGGACACCAGCACCTTGTTCATGAGCGCCGAGTAGGGGCGACCAGCGAGCGCATGCTGCTGGGCACGGCGCATCTTTGATGCCGCGACCATCTGCATCGCCTTGGTGATCTGCGCAGTATTGCGGATCGCTTTGATCCGCCGCCGTATATCTTGCGTGTTCGCCATTCTATCTTCGCCTGATCCGGTACCGAGCTGCCGCTTCGCGTACGTGAAAGCCGATTTCGAGGTTGAGCATGATGTGCTGGACGCGGATCAGATAAATCGCGCTCTTTACGGAGTACTTGTCGGTCTTATGCGCGGAAGCCATCGCGGACTCAGAGCCAATAAGAGAGATCATTGCCAAACCGTTTTGAACTCATCGAGCGCGGAGCGCAGTTGCCCTTCGAGACCTTCGTCGAGCTGCTTTTTATCGCGAATCGCGCGAAGAAGATTTTCCTTCCGCGTCTGCAGGTAATCCTGAAGCTTGAGCTGATATTCTTTCACCCGCTCGACCGGCACGGGATCGATGTAACCGTTCTGCATTGCCCACATAACGGCGACCTGCTCTTCGACCGGAATCGGGTTGTATTGCTTCTGCTTGAACAACTCGACAATGCGCTGGCCGCGCTCGAGGCGCGCCTTCGTCGCGGCGTCCAAGTCCGAACCGAACTGCGCGAACGCCGCGAGCTCACGGAACTGCGCGAGGTCGAGTTTCACTTTGCCTGCGACCTGCTTGATCGCTTTAATTTGCGCGGCAGAACCAACCCGGCTTACCGACAAACCGACGGAAATGGCCGGGCGAACGCCCTGATAAAACAGATCGGTCTCAAGATAAATCTGACCATCGGTAATCGAGATGACGTTCGTCGGGATGTAAGCGGAGACATCGCCAGCTTGCGTCTCAATAATTGGCAAAGCGGTAAGTGAGCCGCCACCATAGTCCTCGTTCATGCGCGCGGCGCGCTCGAGTAATCGCGAGTGCAAATAGAAGACGTCGCCCGGGTAAGCTTCGCGGCCGGACGGTCGTTTCAGCACAAGTGAAACCTGTCGGTAAGCGACCGCGTGCTTCGATAAATCGTCGTAAACAATCAGCGCGTCCATCCCGTTATCCATGAACCACTCGCCCATGGCCGCTCCGGCGAACGGCGCCAGATATTGGTTGGTCGCCGTATCCGAAGCGGGCGCGGAGATAATCGTGGTATAGGGCATGGCGCCTTCACGCTGCAAAACGTCGAGCGCACGCGCCACGTTCGAGTTCTTTTGCCCAACTGCGACATAAATGCAGTAAAGTGGCCGGTAATTTTTATCGTGTGCTTCTTCGGCCGCCCTATTCAGGCGCGCCTGACTGATAATCGTGTCAATGGCGATGGTGCTTTTGCCGGTGGCGCGGTCGCCAATGATCAATTCGCGCTGGCCACGGCCGATTGGAATCATCGCGTCAATCGCCATGATACCGGTCTGGACCGGCTGGCTGACGCTGCGGCGCTTCACCACGCCCGGGGCAATTTTCTCAAGCGGATAAAACGCCTCGGATTTGACCGGGCCGTGGCCGTCAAGTGGCTGACCGATCGTATTCACAACGCGACCGAGCAGTGCCTTGCCGACCGGCACCTGAAGCAAGCGGCCGGTCGTTTTGGCTTCGTCGCCTTCCGAGACTTTCGTTGTTTCACCCAACAAAATCGCGCCGACTTCCGTTTCCTCCAGGTTCAGCGCGAGGCCGTAGACGCCATGCGGAAATTCGATCATCTCGTTCAGCATGACATCACTGAGCCCTTCAATGCGGGCGACGCCGTCTCCTGTTTCCCGGACCACGCCCACATTGCTTTTCGCTGTCGATGTTTTCAGTCCAGCGATTTTCGTTTCGATCTCTTCAAGAATACTGCTCATGTGCTTAGTTGGTTAAAGTTGTTGCTCCAGGCGTTGCAGACGATTTCGGACACTGCCGTCCCATACGTCGCTCCCGACGCGGACGCGAACGCCGCCCAAGAGTCTTGGGTCGACAACAAACTCCGTCGTCAGGTCATCCCCGTACTTTCGCTTTACCCGCGACTCGATCTCTGCGGCCACACTCGACTCCAGTTCGACGGCGCTTTCGACGACCGCACGTCGCTTCTCAAGCTCCAGCCGCAACAGGCGTTTGTAATTTTGCAAAATATCGACGTAGCGCCGCGGCTGCCGTGCGATCAGCGACTGCACCAGCGACGCCACCTTGCCGCGGTCGAGCTGGCCGTCGGTAAAACTGGCGCGCAACATCTCGCGCGAGAGCCGCCGGATTTCTTTGTTCAGTTTCATCAGGAGATCTGGCGCGCTGCTTCTTCTTCCAGCCGGCGTTGGTCTTCCGACGTGAGCACTTTCCCGGTGACCTTTGCCGTCGTATCGACAACAAGCCGGCCGATCTCGTGCTTCAACGCCGCCATCGTCCGTTCATGCTCGATTCCTGCCGCCTCGCGCGCCTTGACGATGATTTGCTCGGCCGCAGCAATGGCTTCCTGCTCTTTCCGCTCCGCCACGTGTGACGCGCTCTCGCGCGCTTCATCGATCATCCGTTGCGCATCAGCGTTTCCTTTTGCGACGATCTCGGCGTATCGCTGCTCAGCCGCCGCTAGTTCCTGCTTAATCTTCTCCGCGTTGAGCTGGCCCTCTTCAATCCGGCGGCGCCGTTCCTCCAATACCGCGAGGATCGGCTTGTAAGCGAACCATCTCAGCAACAGCGCCACGATACAAAAACTGATCACCTGCGAGAGGAATAATTCCCAATTCCAACCGAACGTCTCGGCCGTATCGCGCACCATGTCGCCAAAACCCGTCGCAGCAGCGGCAATCGTCACGTTCATGATGTAAAACTCACGCCCTTGGGCAGTTCGTCTCCCATGCAGTGGCTGCTAGTGAGGCAGAAGGAACAGCGCATAGAACACGATCGCTTCGGTAAAAGCGATGGCGAGAATTCCATGCACCAGGATCGGTGTGAACGCGCCGGGATTGCGTCCGACCGCGTTTGCCATCCCCATGCCAGTGAGGCCGATGCCGATCCCAACGCCCATAGCGGCTAGCCCCACGTGAATGCTTCCGCTCATTTCTGCCAGTAGTGATAAGATCATAAGTTTTTCCTTTTTGGTTGGTTTAGCGGGCCCGTCATGACCCTACTAAAATTTGCCTATGCAGGGGCATGCTCGCCAGCGTGATGTTGCGCAATGAGGAGTGTGAAAACCGCCGTCAGGAGCATGAAAACAAGGGCCTGCACGATGCCGACCAATATTTCCAAAAAATAAAATGGAATCGGAATCAGCCACGAGAGATACGGCACCATGCTCGACATCACCTCCAATGTACTCTCACCCGCGTAAATGTTGCCGAAAAGTCGGAAACTCAGAGAGATAGGGCGGAATAGGATTGAAACGATCTCGAGCCAGCCGACCATGAAAAAAATGAACAACATCAAAATCTTGAGAATGCCCGACGTCTCACCTTTTGGCCCGAAGAGGTGCTTCAGAAAACCGCCGACGCCCTGCGCCTGAAGCGCCCAGATCAGCCAGAGCAAAAAGAAAACCGCCGCCATCGCAGTCGTCATATTCAGGTCTGCGTTCCCGCCCCGTAGCAACGGACGGTCGACATGAAACACGTTCGTGCGCGGATCATAATGGCCCCACCCGATTGTGCCGACGCCGGGAATGAGCCCGAACCAGTTTACGAATAGGATGAAAATGAAAATCGTGGCGAAGAACCAGAACGTTTTGCGCACCAGGTCACGACCGATGATTCCCTCGAGAAAGTTGTAGAGACTTTCCACGAGCCACTCCCAAAAATTCTGAAGTCCAGTCGGAATGGTTTTGATCTTACGAGTGGCGATTTGGGCGAAAACGATCACGCCAGCTGCGACAACCCAGGTCACGAGCATCGAGTTGGTGACGGAAAATTTGCCGATGTGAACCAGCTCCGCCGGTTTTAATGGTACCGCCGGTTCTTTCGCTTCACCGGTCGGTGGTTCCGCTGCGACTGTCGAGGTTGCAAGGGCGCAGCTCCACAAGAGGGCGAAGATCGACAATGGCAGACGAAAAGATAAACGGAGTCGCATTCAGTTGGTGGCAAGCTGCGCGTCTGAGGTTTCTCATTGGCGTCCGGCCGCGAGGCAGAACGCTCAACAGGCGCGCTTGCGCCGCGCATACCAAAGCGCGTTTTGCGTCAATGACAAGAGACAAATTGCCGTAATGGCGCTAACTTGCGGCCACGGGCTCAGCAAATTCGGGTACTGTCTCGCGCGCCATTTCCGACACCGGCTGAGCGCCTTTGCTGAGTGCGATCGCCTCTTCGTAGAACCCCTCGAGCATCCGCGTCTGCGCGCGCTGCTCAAACCGCTCCCGCACCGCGCGAGTTGCAGCGCGGCTCATTGCATCTAATTCGCCGTTTGACTTGGTAATGCGATGCATCGCCTTTGCCAGCGCAACGTGATCTTCCTCGGGCACAAGCCAGCCGGTGCGGCCGTGCTCAACCGCTTCCGGAATTCCGCCATGCTGGGTAGCTGCCACGACGAGGCCGGTCGCCATTGCCTCCAAGATCGAATTCGGCACGCCCTCCTGGTTTTCGTCCGGCGGCGTTTCGCTAGGGTGCACAAACAGATGCGCGCTGGCATAGAGTTCATTCAGCTTCTCCGTTGGAACAAACCCGACGAAGTGCACATCGCGCGAAATCCCGAGACCAGCGGCGAGCATTTGCAGCTCGGGCTGCAACGGTCCTTTACCGGCAATGACCAACTCGGCGTTCGGATGGTCCTTTTTGAAGATCGCAAATGCGCGCAGGCTCGTTGCAACGCCCTTCTTCTCGATTAAGCGACAGGCTTGCATCACTCGCCAGCGGCCATCCGGCGGCGGCTGCCGCTCGACAAACGGGAATTGTTCCAGCGGAATACCGGTGCGATTGATGCGCAGCTTCTCTGGCGGACAACCGAATTGAATCAGTCGCTGCGCAAGCGATTGAGACCGGGCAAGCACGAGCGGCACTTTTTCGAACAAGCGCCGCAATTTCGGGCGGTAACCCGGAAGATCATCCTTCAGGGCGACATCGGCACCGTGAAAAGACACAACACACGGCTTGTCCCATTGATCGATGAACGGCAGCAGATGGACACCGGTATGTCCAAAATAGATGTGCATCAGGTTCGCGCCGCGCCGCTCCAGTAACGATGCGAGAACCTGATATTCGCCGCGGTAGACGATCGGCGGGACACGTTTGATAAATTTTAACCAGCCATGCCGCAACAGGCCATAGCGCCACTTCGGAATGATTTCGATCTCGTCGAACGGGAACTGTTTCGCGTTCTGCACTTCCTTAGTGATGACAAATGTGCGCACGCCGCGCAGCGCTTTGACCTGCCTGTAAATGTGCAGCATCTCCGGTTTGAGAAAGGAGCTGCAATAGCTGGCAACGACGTGCTGGCCCATGGGAACGGAGGCGACTATGCGCGAGCGGTGGTGTGCTGTCTAGCTGTTAGTTGCTGTGAACCAAGGCTTTTTCCTAACCAGAACGCGACCAAGGGATTGCCATTGGCCTAACGACTCGAAAGTCACGGCCGCGATGTTTCCACTTCCGAAATCGCCAGCCATTTTTGAAGTTTTGCTTTCAGTTCATCGATCCCTTCTCCGGTTTTTGCCGATACCGCAACAACCTCAACTGAGGCAAATCGCTTGTGCAGCGCTGGCAAATTCTCGCGGGCCGCCGGCAAATCGAGCTTGTTCGCTACGACGTACCATGGCCGGCCGGAGAGCAGCGGGTCGTAAAGATCGATCTCGCGGCGGAGATGTTGCAGGTCGTGGATCGGATTTCGTCCCTCGCTGCCGGCAAGATCGACAACAAACAGTAGCACGCGGCAACGCATGATGTGCCGCAAAAAGTCGTGTCCGAGCCCGACGTTTCGATGCGCGCCTTCGATCAGTCCCGGAATATCCGCGACCGTGGCGCGTTTGTAACCGCCAAACTCCACCACGCCGATGATCGGGTGCAGCGTTGTGAACGGATACGCGGCCACCTTCGGCCGGGCCGCTGAGATTTTGCGAAGCAACGTCGACTTACCCGCGTTAGGATAACCGACCAGTCCGGCGTCGGCGATCGTGCGCAGCTCGAGCAAAAAATGTCCGCGCTCACCTTCTTCACCCTCGGTGTATTCGCGCGGCGCGCGGTTGCGCGAGCTTTTGAAATGCACGTTGCCCTTTCCGCCCGCGCCTCCCCGACAAAGCACAAACTCCTGACCGTCTCGTGTAAGGTCGACAACCGGTTGCAGGGCGGGCGTACTGTCTGGGATTTGCTGATTTGGGAATCGAGGCGCTTGCTCTGTGATTTCGGCATTGACTGTTGAGCTTTCAGTGTTGGACGTTCGACGGTTTCTGCGTTCCCGTGCATCCGTCATCGCTCCTCCTTTGTCCTTCGACACGATCGTCCCCAGCGGCACTTTCACCACTTTGCCGGCCCCCGCGCGTCCCGCCATTTTCTTGCCCATTCCGTGCCCGCCATTTTTGGCCTTTATGATCGGTTCGTAAAAGAGTCCCGCTAGATTATCGACGTGGCGGTCTGCTCGTAGGATCACATCGCCGCCGCGTCCACCATCGCCACCATCGGGACCACCCTTAGGTACAAATTTCTCTCGGCGAAAACTCACACACCCGCGGCCACCGCTCCCCGCCTGCGCAAAAATGCTGATCCGGTCGACAAACATCTGGCGACGTTAACTCGTTCAATGAATGAACGGTGGCAACGTGAACGCTTACGCGCCGCCTGTCATCCCGCGCGCCAAATTCGTTTTCCGCGACTGAGTCAGCCTCGCGCCCGAGCATGCAGACTCTCGTGGGCGATCACTGACTTACTGTGAGGTCTTGCCCTTCTCTCAGGATAACAGCGTCCAGAAACCGAGTCATCCGCGCGGGCGGCGGGAAGGTTTAGAAATTCAGCTTTACGCTGTTTTCGTGCACTTCGGTTGGGCAAGGCGCGTTGAGTGGGACACCGGCGTCGGCGTCGCTGGCCTGGATGATTTTGTTCTCGATTAAGTATTTCTCAACTTCTTCGCCGCTGACATCAGCAAGCATATGGCCATTGATCTCCACGCATGGCGAAAGCGGTTGTCCGCTTTTGGTCTCCATCTCCCAACGAAACGCCGGGTTCTGGATGATGTCCTTTTCCGTGTAGGGCAGATTGTATTTGGCAAGCACGGCGCGTACGCCAGCGCTCCAGCCGCAATAAGTTTTCAGGTACGCGGTGATTTGGGGCGTTTCCATCACCAGAACCTTAGCATGGGCGAGGAGAAATTACAGCACACCTCGCGCGATTTTTTCATTGCAAGGTCGACAACCTCTCTGGGGCTAATTAAAACCCTGCCGGGACCCCGAGTTCACCTCTCCACCCTCGTTCATCTCGGGATCCCAGCACCTTAAGCTTTCGCCCATCAGATCCCAGCCAACTTTCAAATTTGGTGGCGGACCGGCCGGAGCGACTGCGTCAGTTTGCGCAAACCGAGTTCGAGCCGTGTCTTTACGGTACCGAGCGGAGCGCGCGTAGCAGCGGCGATCTCCCGGTGACTCATGCCCGCAAAGAACGCCAGTTCGATTGCCTCGCGTTGATAATGCGGCAAATGCCGCAGGCGCTGATGCAAAAAGCGGCGCAGATCGGCGCGTTCAATCTCTTCATCCGAGCCCGGCCGCTGTGCGGTTTGCAACTGCTGACCAAGTTGCGCTTCGTAACGATCTTTCGCTCGGCAGTAGGCTTGTTTCCGACGAAGGCGGTCAATGGCACGGCGACGCGCTAATGTCACCACCCAGGCGAGCAGCTTTCCGGCTTTCGGCGAATAATGGTCCGCCTCGCGCCAGATCTGTAAAAGAATATCCTGCAATACGTCGTCGGCCTCGCCTTCCTCCTGCACAACGTTGCCGATGACCGATTTTAGCCGGCTGCCATGCCGCGCGTAAAATTCCGTGAGCGCTTCCGGCTTGCGGCTGGTGATTGCTTCCATTAGCGCTTCATCAGACGCTTCCGAAACGTGCTCGACTTCGATTTGCGGCTGGAGCATGTCGAGCAACATGAGCACGCACGCAGTGGGGGCAATCGGAGAGCGAACCGGTTGTGTTGTAGGTTAAATCCTTACCGGCGTTGGACTTCGACG
>DASQXY010000294.1:0-2466 GCA_035639455.1 Chthoniobacterales bacterium
AGGCGCACAGTGCGCGATCCGATTGAAGATTTTTACGCGCAGTTCTTCGGCTACTACCGTGTCCGGCCGCGCGAAATCCGGCAAACGGTGCAAAGCCTCGGATCCGGTTTCATCGTCGATCCAGCCGGTTACATCGTTACGAACGAGCATGTCGTCGAGCGCGCGGCCGACTTGAAAATCAAAGTAACGACGAATGACGAGAAGACCTACAGCGCGCATTACATTACCGGCGACGACAAGAAGGACCTGGCGTTCATCAGGATCGATGCGAACGGTCCGTTCCCGTTCATTAATCTGGATAACATCTCGCCAAATTTGTTAGGCGAAACTGTGCTCGTCGTCGGCAACGCCGTCGGCTACGGCAGCTCGATCAGCCGCGGTGTGCTCAGCGCGACAAAGCGCGATATCACCATCGACGACACCGATTACAAAAATCTGGTCCAAACCGACGCGGCGATTAATCCCGGGAACAGCGGTGGCCCAGTGATTGATGTCTCCGGTCGGCTTGTTGGGATTAGCTCAGCAAAGATGGCCTTTACGCCGCAAGGCGTCCCAACTCAGGGGCTGGGCTTCGCAATTCCAGCAGAGGTGGTGCGCGACAGTGTCGCAGAATTTAAAAAGATCGCGCAGAAACAGCCGCCGCCGAATAAACAGCCAGCCGCAGAGGAAGCATCATCCTCGAACGCTGAGCGCTTGCTCGGGATCCAATTACAGGACCTGACGGAACAACTCGCGGATGCGCTTGGTTATGCTCGTGCTCGCGGTGTGCTCATTGCCGCGGTTGAACCGGACAGCCCGGCTGACCAGGCGGGTCTCCAGCGTGGTTTGGTTCTATACCGGGTTGGCAAACACGACGTGAACTCGGTGAAGGACGCCGAGCGCCTGCTCAGCCGCGCGAGCAGTGGGACGAGTGTGGATCTGGTCGTCGGCGTTGTTCGTAGCGATGGCCGCAGCCAACGCGTCGAAACCGTGACGCTAGCGCCGCGTTGAAATCGCCGAGATTTTGTGGCAACGCAATGAACCGTTCGTTGTCTCATCACATAAGTTGCCAATGATCAAAGTTGAAAACCTAACGAAACGTTACGCCGGCCAGACGGCGATTCAGGATCTGAACTTCGAAGTCGGCCAGGGTGAGATCATGGGCTTTCTGGGGCCGAACGGCGCAGGCAAAACGACCACTATGCGCATTCTCGCCGGGTTCATGCCGGCTACATCCGGCCGGGCCACTATCGCCGGCTTTGACGTATTCGAGCAATCGTTGCAGGCACGCAGCCGGATCGGCTACATGCCGGAGAATGTCCCGCTCTATAAAGACATGCGCGTGACGGAATATCTTGATTACCGCGCCGCGTTAAAAAACGTGCCCCATCGGCGGGTCGCGGAGCGGGTCGGAGACGTGAAGGAGTTATGCGGATTGCGCGAGGTTGAGAAGAAATTGATTCGTGCGTTATCAAAAGGCTACCGCCAACGCGTCGGCCTGGCCGACGCGTTGCTTGCCGAGCCGGACCTGCTGATTCTGGATGAGCCCACGATTGGCCTTGACCCCAATCAGATTCGGCAGGTGCGGGAGCTGATTCGGAATCTCGGCAAGCAACACACGATCTTGCTTTCGACCCATATTTTGCCCGAGGTGGAGATGACCTGCAGCCGGGTGATCATCATCCACAAGGGACGCATCGAAGCGTGCGATACTCCAGACAACCTGCTGGGCCAGATCCGTCAGGCTGGCGGCGTCGTCGTGGAAGCGAAAACTGGCACGGACGACGGCGCGGAAGAACTGCGAAAGATTGCTGGCGTGCGCGAGGTAGTCACCGACAGCGACGGTGATTGGAAAGTTTTCTCTTTGCGCGTGGAATCCGGTGTCGACGTCCGCGAAGAAATTTTCCGACTCGCGACGGCGCGACGCTGGACCCTACGCGAACTCTCGCAGCGACGCGCCACGCTTGAGGATGTGTTTGTCGAGATCACCCATTCCGATGTGGCCGTATGATGCAGCCAGCAAACGTCCAACGTTCAACATTCAACACTCAACACTCGGTGGCGAGCAGTGTTCATACTCTTGCTCCTAGTCGTAATCGACAAACATGAGGAAGTTTTACACTCTACTTTCGCGCGAGGTGCGCAGCTTCCTGTATTCACCCATCGCCTACATCGTACTCGTGTTCTTTCTCCTGGTGAGCGGGGTGGATTTTTATTTCCAGATTTCATTCATGAACCAGCGGGCGGTGCAGTATTCGGTCCAGGAGGCGTTCTTCAATTCGGTGTTTTTCTGGTTTGCATTTGTTCTCATTTTTCCGCTCATCACGATGCGGTTGTTTGCGGAGGAATTTAAGCTCGGCACGATCGAGCCATTGATGACGGCGCCGGTGCGCGACTGGCAGGTGGTTCTCTCGAAGTTTCTCGGCGCACTCGTTTTTTACCTAATTCTGTGGATTCCGACGATTCTCTACTTCGTCATCTTTCAGC
>DASQXY010000295.1:0-4831 GCA_035639455.1 Chthoniobacterales bacterium
AACTGACGTAATCGAGACCGAGACGGTGGCAGAATTTAACGCTGTTCGGTTCGCCGCCGTGTTCGCCGCAAATCCCAAGCTTGATCTTCGGGCGCGTTTTGCGGCCGAGATCGCGCGTCATTTCCATTAATTTGCCCACGCCTTTTTGATCGATCGAGGCGAACGGGTTTGCATCGACAATGTCGCGCTCGATGTAAGTCGGTAGAAAGCTGCCGGAATCATCGCGGCTCATGCCGAGTGTCGTTTGCGTCAGATCGTTGGTGCCGAAGCTGAAGAACTGGGCGTCGCGCGCAATCTCGTCCGCGAGCAGGGCAGCCCGTGGCACTTCGATCATTGTGCCGACGAGGTAATCGAATTTGGTTTTCCTTTCCGCCGCCACTTCCTCAGCCACGCGCCGCACGATGTCGAGCTGGAGCTTGAGCTCACGCGGGAAACCAACCAGCGGGATCATGATCTCGGGCCGCACCTTAATGCCCCTGGTCTGCACCTCAGCTGCGGCTTCGAAGATGGCGCGCGCCTGCATCTCCGAAATCTCCGGGTAACTGATCCCGAGGCGGCAGCCGCGATGTCCGAGCATGGGATTGAATTCGTGCAGCTCGTGCACCCGTCGCGTGATTTGCTCGACCGGCACACCGAGCTTGTTGGCCAGCTCGCTTTGCTGCGCGTGATCACTGGGCAAAAATTCGTGCAGCGGTGGATCGAGAAACCGGATCGTAGCCGAGAGGCCGTTCAGCGCGGTGAAAATGCCGATGAAATCGTCGCGCTGATACGGCAGCAATTTTGCGAGCGCCTGCGTCCGCTCCTTTTTGGTGCCGGCGAGGATCATCTCGCGCATCGCGTCGATACGATTGCCTTCGAAAAACATGTGCTCGGTGCGACATAAGCCGATTCCTTCGGCGCCGAACGCAATCGCGTTGGTCACCTGATCGGGCGTATCGGCGTTGGTGCGCACACCGAGTGTGCGGAACTCGTCGGCCCATTTCATCAGCTTCGCGTATTCCTGGTAGGTGAGACTTTCTTTCGGTTGGAGCGATCGATCGACGAGCACCTGCACGATTTCCGACGGCGCTGTTGTCACTTCGCCGGCGAAAACTTCACCGGCTGTGCCATCTATTGAAATGTAATCGCCTTGCTTCAGCATCGTGCCGTTCGCGCTCAGCGTTCGCTTTTGGTAATCGATGCGAATTCCCGTCGCGCCGCATACACACACTTTGCCCATTTGCCGGGCGACCAGAGCGGCGTGCGACGACACGCCTCCGCGCGAGGTGAGGATTCCCTCCGCCGCGATCATGCCGCGCAAGTCTTCCGGCGAGGTTTCGATCCGAGCGAGCACGACTTTTTCTCCTTTCTCCGACCGCAAAACTGCTTCCGACGCGCTGAACACAACGTGACCGCAGGCGGCACCCGGGCCGGCAGGGAGACCACTGCCGATTTTTTTCGCGCGCGCGGCTGATTGTCGGTCGAAGATCGGCGCGAGAAGATGGGCGAGCGAGTCGGGCGGAATGCGGCGCACTGCATCTTTCGGCGTGATGAGCTTTTCATCCACCATGTCGACGGCGATGCGCACGGCGGCGTGCCCGGTGCGTTTACCATTGCGCGTTTGCAGGATGTAGAGGCGGTTATCCTCGACCGTGAACTCGAGATCCTGCATGTCCTTGAAATGTTGCTCGAGTATTTCACGCACTTTCATCAGCGCTTCGTGAGCTGCCGGCATTTCCTTCGCCAGATCGGCAATCGGATGCGGCGTGCGCACGCCGGCGACGACATCTTCGCCTTGCGCGTTGATGAGGTATTCGCCGTAGAAAACCTTTTCGCCGGTCGCCGGATCGCGCGTGAAGGCGACGCCGGTCGCGCTCGTATCACCCATGTTGCCGAAGACCATCGTCTGCACATTGACCGCCGTGCCCCAGTCGTGCGGAATGCCGTACTTGCGCCGATAGACAATCGCCCGGTCATTCATCCAAGAGCCGAACACCGCTCCGATCGCGCCCCAGAGCTGCTGGTGCGGGTCCTGCGGAAATGATTTGCCGGTGCGCTCCTTGATCAGCGCTTTGAACCGCTGCACGAGCTCTTTCAAATCATCGACGCCAAGTTTCACATCGGGGAAATCGTGTTTGCCGTAGCGCTCATCCTTTAAATGCTCGATCACACTTTCGAACGGCTCGTGATCTTCACCCGGGCGCTTCTGCACGCCCATGACCACGTCGCCGTACATTTGCAGGAAACGGCGATACGAATCCCAGGCGAAGCGCGAGTTGTTTGACTTCTTCGCAACAATCTCGACGACTTCGTCGTTCATGCCGAGGTTTAGGATCGTGTCCATCATCCCCGGCATTGAATCGCGCGCGCCGGAGCGAACCGAGACGAGCAGCGGCCGGTCTTTGTCGCCGAATTTTTTATCAACTGATTTCTCCACCCGCGCCAAAGCGGCTGTGACCTCGTGCTGCAATTCCGACGGGTACGTGCGGTTGTGCTCGTAGAAATAGGTGCAGACTTCCGTCGTAATCGTGAACCCCGGCGGAACCGGCAGACCGATGCGCGTCATCTCGGCGAGGTTCGCGCCCTTGCCGCCGAGCAGCGGTTTCATTTGTCCCGTGCCGTCGGCATACGCATCGCCAAAGTAGTAAACGTAGCGGGACGCTTCTTGCCGCGCTGTAGCTTGTCGCGGTGAGCGAAGGCGGGTGGTTTTCGGCGCCACGCGATCAGATGGTGTCAGCCGGTCCGTCGCGTTCTGATGGCGCGCTCGATTCGGGGTGCCATTGCGGAGACGGTTCGATCGTGCTGCGGTCTGACGCCTGACTCGTCGTCTCGCTTTAACTGTGCGCTGCGAGGTTCGTCTGAGTAATTTGGTTTTCGTGGCCATGAGCTTCCTTGGTTGGGGGACCGGCCAAACTAATTTCGACCCTCATCCTGTCAACGCGGAGGAGATGGATCGAGCTCTCCCTTGGCGCGCCGTAGCGTTGGCGAAGGCGGCGAGCTCGATGTTATATGAAGCGGCAAAGCCGCACTTCTTATCAACGCGTCCAGAGGTCGCGTTCGACCTACGCCAGTTCGCGCTCGGCGCTTTCTATTACGTCCTCGATCGCGGCGGTGAACTCTTCTATGCCCGTGCTCGGCACAATGATGGTGTTGCGCCGGCCGTGGGCTTCTTCAGTGATGCGCAGGAACTTCCCCCGATCGTTCTCGCGGAACTCGACGTGAAAATGCTTGCGCTCGATCTGGAGCTCCCTCGCCTCGATGATGTTGTCCATCAAATCGGGCGGATTCTACGGTGCTCCGGTTGAAAAATGGAAGCACATTTTGCGCAAAACCGACCGATTTGCGCGCAGCGACTTCTGCCGTCGTTTACGTCAAAATCGGCGTGGCTTAGCCCGGCGCTCTTTTGCCGTCGTGCGTTCATCGGCCAGTGCGAAGTCGATCTGCTGCTTGAACTGGTCAACGCGCGCGACGAAGACACGAAGCTGCTCGCCGACACTAAAGCGCCGGCGCGTTCGACGGCCGATGAGGCGGCGTTGTCCGGCGTCGAAGAGATAGAAGTCGTCATTGAGGGAAGAAACGTGAACGACACCGGTGACGAGCACATCAGGCAACTCCACGACCAAGCCGTAGTTTCGAACATCGACAATCGCCGCGCGGAAAACCTGCGGGTCGCGCGCGTCGAGCTGGCGCTGGAAGAACTCCAATTTTTTCATCCGGGTCGCCTCGATCTCAGCTTCGGCGGCGTTGCGTTCCGTTTCGGAAATGTGCTCTGCGATCGAAGCGACTCGGTCGATGTCAGTCTTTAGCGGTCGCGCAGAATTGCGCGCGGCGAGCGCGCGATGAACGACCAGGTCCGCGTAGCGGCGGATCGGACTCGTGAAATGCAGGTAGTTTGCTTTCGCGAGTCCGTAGTGGCCGAGCGGCTGCGCGTCGTAGTGGGCGCGCTTTAAACTTTTGAGTAAACCGATCTTGAGTGTCTGTTCTTCCGGTTTACCGCGAATCGACTCGAGAAAACGCTGCACTTCGCGCCGCTGCGAGAGGTCGCCGACTTTATAGTTAAAGCTGAGCACGAACTCGCGAAACTCGGCGAGCTTGTCCGGGTCAGGATCTTCGTGCACGCGATAAATCGTCGGAATGGCGCGGTGTCGCAGCTCGCGCGCGACGGCTTCGTTGGCGGCGAGCATGAACTCTTCGATCAACTGGTGCGATTCGTCATTCTCGACGCGCTCGAGTCGCACCGGCGCGCCGGTTTGATCGACATAGACTTTTACCTCGGGGAAATCGAGATCGAGCGAGCCATGCGCGAATCGTTTGCGCCGCAGCAACGACGCGAGCTCCCAGGCGACGTGCAGGCGTTCGCCCAACTCGTCGTCTGTGTCTGGCGCAACTCTGGAAATAGCGGGAGTCAAGTTGGAGGCGGCGAACCGATCCGTTGGCAAGCTGGAAGCTCGCCCTACTTTTGGCTTCAGGATCGCGTAAGCTTCCTTGTAAGTGAGCCGCCGGGCGCTCCGAATCACGGTTTTGGCGAAGCGCGTGTTTTTTGCGCGGCCCTGTTTGTCGAATTCGACGAAGACCGAGTAAGTCAGGCGATCGACGCCGGGATTGAGACTGCACACGCCGTTGCTCAAGCGCTCCGGTAGCATCGGGAGCACGCGGTCCGGCAGATAAACGCTGTTGCCGCGCCGGCGCGCTTCGCGATCGAGTTCGCTGCCGGGAGTCACGTAGGCGGAAACATCGGCGATGTGCACGCCCAGCCGCCAGCCTCCGTTTTCAATCTCCTCAACGTGAATCGCATCGTCGAAGTCGCGTGCATCGTCGGGATCGATCGTGACGATGAATTGATCCCGTAAAT
>DASQXY010000296.1:0-12788 GCA_035639455.1 Chthoniobacterales bacterium
CGTAAGCGCCGGAAGTAAAAGTGTGAAGGTGAAGCACATTTGGACGATCGGGCATTCGACCCGCACGATTGACGTATTCGTGCGATTGCTGGAGGAGAACGGGATTAAGCTTATCGCCGATGTGCGGATGTTTCCCGGGTCGAAGCGCTACCCGCAGTTTGGTCGCGAAGCATTGACGGAGTCGTTAGGGAAAGCGGGGATTCGCTACGAACACTTCCCGGAGCTCGGCGGACGACGCAAAGCACGGCCGATTTCGCGAAATACGGCATGGCGCAACGCTTCGTTCCGCGGTTATGCCGATTACATGGAAACAGAGGAGTTTCGCCAAGGCATTGAACGTTTGCTCGAGCTGGCGAGCGACGCCGGAGGGACGACCATCATGTGCGCCGAAGCCGTCTGGTGGCGCTGTCATCGCGCCCTCATTTCCGATTTTCTCAAAGCCCGCGGCTTGGAGGTCATTCACATTATCGGCAGCAACAAAACTGAGCTGCACCCGTTCACTTCGGCAGCGCGCATTATGGATGGAGAGTTATGTTACACGGCCGATTCACTTCTGTAATCGCCGGCGATCGCGCTGACGTCTTCACCGAAATTACCGCTCGCAGCAGCTTTACAATCTTATCACCAGGTCCGATGCGCGATATAGGCCGGCACAGGCGGAATTTTTGATTCGCGCTTCATCATTCGCTCGGCCAACCACTGACCCCATTCAAAGTAGGTCTGGCGCTGCGCCTCGGCGCGTTTGACCTCAACGTAGCGCGAAAGCTTTCGCCAGGAGACGGCGATTGGACCGCTAAAAAAATCGTCGATGAGTTCAATCGTCAGTTCCTTCCGAAAAAGAAGGATCGCCAGCGCTTCCCAAGTGCTCAGAAGCAGCCAAATATGGTCCTCGCCGTCGCGGCCGAGTTTTTCTTCAATTTGCCCTGGCGTGGCATCATCGGGTAAGGCACTCACTCGGCGTAACGCTTGAGCGAAGGCGGCATTTTGAAATGATCGGACTAAAGCGGTCATGGAATCGCGGCGGCGTTGCGCCCGATAATCACGAATCTGCGTCGCCGCGAAAATCACACCAGCGGTGACGGCGAGGGCGTTAATCAGATTGGCGGTTGTTGAGATATCCATTGTGCGGACCTGATTTAGCCGCACGTCATTGCATTTGAAATCAAAATGGGGAACTTCCCTCTCCGCGCGGGTCGGTAGCTCAATCGGTAGAGCAGCGCCCTTTTAAGGCGTTGGTTCCGGGTTCGAGTCCCGGCCGACCCACTTTCGTATGGCTTGGGTTTACATACTGCGTGGTGCGCGACGTCATTACATTGGCGCGACAGATAATCTTGAACGCCGCCTGGCGGAACATGAACGCGGAAGCAATTACACCGCACGCCGTTTAGCCGCCAAACCAATTCTCATTGCAGCGAGAGAAGTCTCGTCCATGGCCGAGGCGAGAGAAATCGAGAGACGGCTAAAGGCAAAGAAGAATCCGAAGCTCGCCATTTACGAATTAGCGAATTGAGAGCAGCCCCGAAAGCTTTCGGGGTTGGTTCCGGGTTCGAGTCCCGGCCGACCCATTACGCGTTCATACCGCTGACAATAAATCCTGGAGTCGCATCGATTCGTCCGACGATCAGCGACCGCCGCTACAGAATCGACAGCAAATCGCGCAGCGAATTCTTCCGTCGATCCAGACGGAAGATTGACAATCCCGCGACGGTCGCGCCTTTCCAATCGCGATCAGGGTCGTCCCCGACGTGCACGACTTCGTTCGGCGCAAGCTGAATCAGTTTCAAAGCACGCTCGTAGATCTCCGGGTGCGGTTTGTCGGCGCCGAGCTCGCTCGAGATGAAAATGCCGCGCAGAAAGAATTGCGAGATGCCGAGGTGTTCGAGAATAAAACGCAAACGCCCATCGAAATTGGAAATCACGGCGAGCTGAAACGATGGACGTAGTTCTCGTAAGACGTCGAGCACTTCGGGATACAGCTCCCAGACGCCGGCTTCGGCGAAATGTTCGTAGGCAACTTCAAAGAAATTGTCGCGATCAGCTTCGGCCAAATGCGGCGCGGTTTGGCCGAGCACAAGATCGACCAGCGCGCGCCACCAGCCTTTGTCATCGTCCTCGCGCGGGCCATCAATCGGTTCCCGTGGTGGCATTTGGTGCCACGCGGAAGCGAAAGCAAAGTCAAGCTGGTCGGCGTCGAGCTTCAGCCCGATCTCTTGGCCTACGAGCGCATAATGTTGGCCGACGGTTTTGGTCAGGTAAAACAGGGTGCCGACAGCATCGAAGAAGATCGCCTTCGGTTCTGTCTCTTTCGTTGGCATGAAGCTCATCTACTGGAAAATTGTTTTTCGATTGCTGCAAACACTCGCTCGGTGCCGAATCGCAGGAGCGACTCGAGCGGAGTAGAAGTGAGCCGACTGCGGCGCCGAGGCCGCACGGCCTTTTTTTTGCTTTGCAGAAAGTTCAGCCGCCCGTAACCATCACGTCCAATGCTTGCCAGTAACGAAAGCGGTACTCTGCCGAAGTGGACGCAGTCGCCAGGCGAAGAAATCGCGAATAGTCTCAGTCACGGAATCGGTTTCATTGCCGCACTGATCGGCACGCCCATTTTGCTGGCCGCGGCGGAGCGACATGGGAGCAGCGGATTTTTGCTCGGCACGGTTGTTTTCAGTGTCACGATGTTGATCTTGTATCTGGGGTCGACCGTCTACCATGCTTGGCCGGCGACGCGCGCGAAGCATTTTTTACAATCCTTCGACCACGCGGCGATCTATTTTTTGATTGCGGGGACGTACACGCCGTTTGCACTGGGGCCACTGCGCGGCCACGGCGGGTTCGTCGTTCTGGGCCTGATCTGGTTGGCCGCGACATTTGGCATGATTCTGAAGATGACCCGCGGAACGTCGCGTCACCGAAAACTGGCGATGTCGCTTTATTTAGGAATGGGCTGGCTGATCCCGCTGACTCATCGTCCGCTCATGCTCGCAATTCCATTCTCTGCGCTCATCTGGCTGCTCGCAGGCGGGATCGCTTACACTGCGGGTGTCCTGTTCTTTATTAGCAAGCGGCTGCGGTATTCGCATTTCGTCTGGCATTTGTTCGTCCTTGCGGGCACGTCCTGCCATTTTGTGGCGGTGCTTTCTTGCGCGAGCTGAGGGCAAATTCCCCCTGGTGTTGGACAATTCCCCACGAGCACCGGATTAGTTCTCGATGCTGCCGGTCGAGCACAACGATCCAATCAATGCAAAAATTCTCGCTGTGTCGGAAGACAAAATCGACGGTTTCGTCCGCGAACCGTTCGAGAAGATCGCACGCCGCTCTGGAGTGGCTGTCGACGATGTCATGGTGCGAATTGCGGCGATGCTGCGGGCCGGCACGATCCGCCGAGTACGGCAGACGTTACTCGCGACGAATCTCGCCGATGGCGCATTGGTGGCGTGGAAAGTTCCGAGCGACAGAATCGACAGCGCGTTCGACTGGATGTTCCAGCGCGACCCGTTTTCGGGCCACGTTGTCCTGCGCTCGACCGATACCGTCACCGCGGGCTCTGATTACAAACTCTGGACCACGTTAAAGGTGCCGCATGGTTTTTCGTTGCAGGAGCATTGTGAATTGCTCACGCGAAAAGTCGCCGCCGAATGCTTCCGGATCATGCCGGCGAAGGGAATCTTTGCACTTGGAGTCGGCCACGTGCGGCGGAAAAGTATTGCGCCGGGCAGCAAGGCGGATCAACCAGCGAGGATGATCCCGGTGCAAGTTGTCGATCTTACCGATGATGAATGGCTGGTGTTGCTCGCTTTAAAACGGGAGCTTACGCCGGAAGAAATCCGGCCAACACCATGGGCGAGTCGCGCTGCCGAAGCCGGTGTGTCGCTCGATCAATTTTACCGCGTGGCCGAACAATTACAGGCGCGCAAAATCATCGGAAGATTTTCCACTTTCCTGGAACACGTGAAGCCGTCGGCAGGCGGCGTGCGCGTGACGCGATTCAACGCGCTGTTTCACTGGGCTGTGCCGCCCGGCCGCGAAGTGGAAGCGGGAGGCGAAGTCGGCCGACATGAGATCTTGACGCACTGTTACTGGCGTGAAGCGGGCCCGGAATTCCGGAACGTCAATATCATGGCGGTCGCGCACGGGACGGCCAAACAGCTGTTGCTGCAACACAAAGCCGCGATCGATCGGCACCTCGAGGCGAGCGGGATTCCTGTTTCGTACACCAATGTCTTTTGGGGCGGCCGCAGCGAAATCAAGCCATCCGAAATTTCGCCCCAGGTCTATCGCACCTGGTTCGCGCAGCAGAATACGTGAGGGTGGATCGGCCGCTGCGGACGAGTTAATCAGTGCGGCTTTGCCGCCATTATTTAGCACCGAGCAGGGGACTGGTCGATCCAGCTTAGGCGAAGATGGCTGCGTAGCTGCGATCGAGTTCGCGGAGCAGCGCGACGGCGAATATTTCGCGCTCGACTTCCCGGTCGAGTACCATCGACAATGATGCCGCGCGGGCTCTGAGCCGTTCAGAAAAATCTGTTGGAGCGTGGTTCACGTTGACGCCGATGCCGACGATCGCGATGTGCGGACCATCTGATCGGGCACGCATTTCCACAAGCACACCGGCCACTTTTTTGTCGCCGACATAAACATCGTTAGGCGGTTTCACGCTAGGGCTGAGGCGAAATTCCTGCTGGATCGTGCGCGCAACGGTTTCGGCAGCCCATCCGCTCAGCTGCGGCGCATCGGCGATATCGATCTTGGGTCGGAGGAGAATGGAAAACCAAAGGCCTTTCTGCGCGGCCGATTCCCACACATTGGTGCGCTGACCGCGCCCCGCGGTCTGCAGCTCGGCAAAAACCACCAGACCTTCGGGCGTCTCGGGTATTGCGCGGTGCAAAATCGCATCGTTGGTCGAGGTGGTTTCCTCAAGCACAACGATTTCGCGCCCGATCTTCTGCTTGCCCAGCCGAGCGCGGAGGCGCGCGGCGCTAAGCGCTGACATACGTCAGCTCGAGTGCGAGATCGATTGCGCGCGCAGAATGCGTGAGCGCACCGACACTGATGTAATCGACGCCGGTGGCGGCGATTTGCCGAACATTCTTGAGCGTAACGCCACCGCTTGCTTCGAATTTTACCTTTCCTTTTCCGAGTGCGACCGCTTCGCGGACTTGCGCCGGCTTCATATTGTCGAGCAAAATCACATCGACACCCTCAAGTTCGAGCAATGCCCGAACTCGAGCGAGCGAGTCTGCCTCGACTTCGATCTGCACGTCGGGCCGCGTGGCACGGAACTGCGCGAGTGCCTGCTGGAAAGCGGCGAGTCCAGGATGCGCGCCGAGATGATTATTCTTCACCAGCACCATGTCGAACAAGCCGAAGCGGTGATTGGCGCCGCCGCCGGCGAGCACCGCAGCCTTGTCTAAGGCGCGCAAACCCGGCGTCGTTTTGCGCGTGTCGAGGATTTTGACGTGCTCGTTCGCCGCCGCGTCCACGAAGTTGCGCGTCAAAGTCGCGATGCCCGAGAGGTGTTGGAGAAAATTTAAAGCCACGCGCTCAGCTTGCAGGAGCGCGCGCGCGAGTCCCGCCACTTCCAGGACGATGTCTTCTGCGTTGACCAGCGCGCCGTCCTGAGAGATAACATCCACATGTGTGTTGGGATCGACGCGCCGAAAAACTTCCGCGGCGGTTTGCGTTCCGGCGATAGTAGCTGCTTCACGCGCTACGATGCGGCCTGATGCGCGGGCGCTCGCAGGAACGAAAAACTCGCTGGTGACATCGCCCCTGCCGACGTCCTCCTGAAGCGCGATGTCGATTGGGTCTGGGTTCATGCCGCGACCATTGTGTTCGGCGCCTGATAAACGCACTTTCCGCGCACGTAGGTGGCGAGGGTTGCGTGCGGTGCAGCGCGATAGACGCAAAGCGCAATAACGTCCTGCACCGAGAGATTTCCCAGGGTGTTGGACTCATTTGGGTAGGGGAGCAAACTGACAAGATCGACAATTACCAGGTCCGCTTCCTTACCGGCGCTGAGTGTGCCGATCGAGTTTGATTTGTTTAGGGCACGTGCCCCGCCCGTCGTCGCGAGGTAAAACGCTTCGCTCGCGCGAAGCGGGCGCAGATTCGGCTCATACGCGCTCCGCGCTTTTTGCACGTCGATCGCCGCCCGCATGACTCGCCACATGTTCAACTCAGGGCCGCCGCCGACGTCGGAGCCTAACCCAACAGGAATTCCCGCTTTCATCAACTGATCGAGCTTGATGAGGCCGCTGCCGAGAAAAAGGTTTGAGGTGGGACAGTGCGCGACGCTGGCTTGCGCGCCGGCGATCGCTGCGATCTCGCGTGGATTCACATGAATGCAGTGGCCGAGCACTGTTTTGGGCGTGAGCAGCCCGCATTTTTCGTAGACGTGTGTGTAATCGTGAGCCGACATGTAAAGATGGTGCACCTTTTCGAGCTCCTCGCGGTTCTCAGCGAGATGCGTTTGGATATACGCACCAAACCGGGCTGCCAGTTCGGCCGCGCTGCGCATTAATTTTTCCGAACAAGCGACGGCAAAGCGCGGACTAAACGCGTACTCGAGGCGACCGGCTTCGGCGCGATGCCATTTGCGGCAGAGCCGCTCACTTTCGAGCAGCGAAACCGAGACGACCTTCTTCGGTTGGAGTTGTCCGTACGAGCCAAGGTCCATCATGGTTTTGCCGAGAATGACGCGCAAGCCGCTGTCGCGAGCGGCTTCGAAACCGATCTCGCAACTGTCCTCGTAAATCGCGGCGTAAACCATCGCCGTCGTCGTTCCGTGTTGTGCCAGTTGCCGGAAAAAATGCGGCGCTTCGGCGCGCGCTTTGGGCCCCGTAAACTCGCGCTCGACAGGGAAAATATGCTGGCGTAGCCAAGGCAAAAGCTCGCTATCGCCTCGGGCGACGGCCGCGTACTGCGGCAGGTGCGTGTGACAATCAATTAGCCCGGGAATCACGGCTGCCGGCCGATAGTCGACCCAGTGAACGGGTTTTGCCCATTCCTGTCGGCGCAGGTCATCGTAATCGCCGGCATCCCCGATGCGCCCGTTTTCGTCGATGATGACGGCGCCATCTCGCCAGCCGCGGAGCTCTCCAAATTCCGGGGCGTCGATGAGAAACCCGCGAATGCCGAGCAACTCGCCGTCGTTCATGGAATTACGCCTAAGAAGCATCAGGCCGAGGCCACCGGCAACCCCGGACTTGGCGCTGCATTTCAGGCAAAAAAAAGATTCGGGCCCCACACGCCAAGGAGAAACAGCAGATAAGACTAACGTGCAGGAACCCGAATCGCCTTAACCTGTAAGATTGGACAGCGGCGGGCGTCTGGCGTTCGAACTTTTTTCCGAAGAAAACGTAGCCGGCTGCGGACCGAGCCCGACCCTGAATCGGAACGTGCATCCTCGGGGTTGAGGACAGCCGGCTCTATAGCTGCAGCTCAGGCTGCGCTGATCCGGCCTTCGCCGCCTCCTCCCGGACTTCTTGTAAAAGCGATTTGAATTCGCATTTCTCAAGCGCTGCAATTAGGCGGGGATAATCCGGTCGGATGCGCAGGTCATCCAGGGAAACTGGTAATTCCATGTCGCAATCCAGATCAACCATCCGACGGTTCTGCCGGATCTGCTCGCGTGCCGCGAAGACCTTCTCGCGAGTGCGCAAGCTTTTGACATTGTCGATGTTGGCAAGAAGGTTCTCGAGGCTGCCAAATTCACGGATCAACGCGGCGGCGACTTTACGGCCAATCCCGATGCCGGGAATGTTATCCACGGAGTCCCCGGTCAGCGCGAGCACGTCACCGATCAGCTTCGGCGGCACCTCCCATTTTTTTGTCACTTCGGCTTCACCGAGCAGCGCGAAAGAGTCTTTGGGCGAAGCAAGGTCGGCCTTAGCTGTCGTGTAGACCTTCACGCACGAACCAACCAGTTGGAATAAATCCTTGTCGTTCGTGGCGAGCACCACCTCGATCTCGCGCTTGCACGCCGCGATCGCGTAGCAACCCATCAGGTCGTCGGCTTCGGAATTGGGCTGCGACACGTTTTTGAACCCGAGCAGGGGCGTCAACTTCCGCTGGATGAACTCGAGCTGGGGCACCATTGGCAGCGGCATCTCTTTGCGGGTTTCCTTGTAGGCCGGCTGCAATTGCACGCGGCGCTCCGGCATACCTTCATCCCAGAACACAGCGCCGAGCTGCGGCTGCAGATGTTTGACCATCAGCCGGAGCGTCTTGGTGAACCCGAAAATTGCGTTCGTCGGTTCACCTTTCGAATTCGACAAGTTCGGGATCGCGAAGAACGATCGGTAAACGTAATAATGTCCGTCGATTAAGAGCAGTCGCACGGCCGGAACATAGGCGTCCTCGCCTGTGCGACCAGCGGACATTTTGTGCGCTGGCGGTGTTGCAGCCGCTTAAAAACCTGCTGGTCGCACAGATCGAAGGTCTAATGTTCCTGTAGCCGCGGTCAGCGACCGCGCTAATCTGAGTCATGCCGGAGCAATGGTTCGTCCGCGTGGGTGAAAAGGAATATGGCCCCGCGGATTTGGAAACACTCCGCGAATGGAGACGCGAAGGCCGTGTTGTCCCAGGGAATCCAGTGCGGAGCGCTGATGCGGAGGCGTGGATGGCAGCGGCGGACGTGCCCGGTCTGTTTGTTGAGCTGCCGAGCGCTGCCCACGCACAACACGTGAGTCCGCCGCCGCTACCGCAAAGTGGCACGTTCGCCCAGCTGATTGCAGAAACGCTGCGGATCTATGGCGCCGGCTTATGGCAATTCGCCGGACTCGCGCTGCTGACCGTTTTGCCTTCACTGTGTGGTCAACTGGCGGCCGGATTCATCCACACGACATCAAATGTAAATGCCGATGTTGCGAGTCTAATCGCGGCGGCGTTCGGCTTTTGCATGCTCGTGCTCAGCATGGTGCTGTGGCCGATCTATGTTGCCGGCATCCAAATTATGACCGCGGAATTTGCTGCGGGACGACGCCTGCGGTTGTTCCAAGCGCTGCACGAAGCCGTTCGTTATTGGCCGCGCGTCGCGGCCGGCTGTTTGTTCGTGTATGGCGTATTCTTTCTCCTCACTGTATTTGGCCTGGCTATCGCTGTCATCCCCCTTGCCGCGCCGAACTCATTGTTCGCGGCGACGCTCGCGCTCGGTCTGCTCGTGCTGCAGGTCTGGTTGTTCGGGCGGTTCTTTATCAACGTTCTGTTTTGGCAGCAGTACGCCGTGCTCGAAAACGCCGGCGTGCCCGATGCATTACGGCTGAGCAAAGAACTCGCGCACAGCGGTCGGCATCCGTCCTGGTATCGCCGCCCAATGTGGCGCGGCGCTTTCGTTGCCTCGCTGTGGTTCGGGTTTGTTTTCGCGATCGCGATTCTTCAGGATTGGTCGGCGATTGTGAGCTATTCCAATCAGCTTCTGACCAACCAGGATCCGCAACTGCTCTTGCAAAAACTTACTGCTGCTCAGCAAACCCGCGGCTTTGACGTGCTACGACTCGCGCTCGGCGTTTTCCAACGCCTGCTCCAGCCGCTCGTCGGCATCGCTTTTGTTGTACTCTATTTGGCGAGCCGCGCTGAATAATATGTTTGCGGTTGGTTGGAACAAATTGTCGACCAAAGCACTCACTGCAGCGAGCAGCTTGATGCTGTGCGCCTGTGCCAGCCGCGAGCCGGTCGCCTTCGAAGGCAATCCCATGCCTGCGGACCAGGTGAGCACTTTCATGCAGGTGCTCACGTCAAAGAGCGAGTACGACATCCCGCCACAATTGGCGCACGGCTACGCGCCGCGTTACCCACCTCAGTACGCCAAGACGCGCCATTGGGGCTACGCTCTCCTCGAGTTCAATATCGAGCCTGACGGCTCAACCAGCGGGATTCGGATGATATCGGCGAGAGCACTCGCCTTTGCGCAGGAGGCGGCGCTTGCGGTTGAGAGATGGCAGTTCACTCCGGCGCGCAAAAATGGGCAGCCGGTCGCGGTTCGTGTCCGGCTCCCGTTCACCTTTCGCGTTTAGCTTCCTCAGCGGGTCCCGAATGTTGCGGCCGAAGAAGTTCCGCCCCTTTGAAAAGAAAGTTGTGTGGGGCATCGGCTTGCTATTGCTCGTCATCGGCACAACGGCTGTACTCCTGGCATGTTACCTAAAGCATTGGCGACTGGGACTAGCCAGCGCGTGCATTCTCGTTTTGGCCGCGGTGTACGTTTATGCTGCGATCCGTGGCGGGCCGTTGTGAGTAGCTGAGCTCTAGCGCGCTGCCTCATTTGCGCACGTCGCGCCGAAGGATTTCACCGTCGCAGCAGTAGATCCGCGCGTAAACACCTGCTCGCAACGCGCCGCCGTGCGCGATCGTTTGGCGGTACGCGGCCGTGACATAGAAATAGTTCACCTCAAACTGATTTCCGTTTACCGCAATGACGTCTCCCTTGGTGTGACCAGTCGCGGGCTGTTCGTGCAGCACCCGCACTTCGCCTTCGACCACCTGGTATTGTCCGTTGCGGTAGGCGCCGACAAGCCGATGAATGTGCCCGAACGCCTGAGGAAAATCGTGCAGGTAAAGCCATAAGGAGCTCCACCTGATGAGAAATACGGATCCAATCCAATTTCTTCGCCCATTACCTTTGCGTCGCCCCGTGAAGATCAGCCCGCTCACGCCGCCGATTAAACACGCGACGCCGATGAACAACCGAAAAACCGTGTCGGCCAACACGCCGTTACTCGTGCTCGTAATTTCAAAGGCGGTAACAAAGTCTGACATTATCGGATCCACTTCAATCCCCACGCCCGGCTCCAATCGCCGGCGGTCCAGTAGTAAATAGAGCAAAGCTACGCAAACCGTGTGAGCTCGTTAGAGCCCATTCGTACATCGCCTATTTCAGACGTGCTAGTTCGCGGCAGCGCCTGGTTAGGCCTGCTTCTCAAAGCTCGTGACGCTAGCAGCGATTAACGCGCTCCCAGGCAACCGCTCGACGCAGTGCTTCTTCCGATGAAACTATTTCGTGGTATCCAAGTTGTTGTCGGATCAGAGTCGTGTCAGCCGCCGAGTTCTGGCTCCATTATATGGCTCGATCCGATCTTCACGCATAGCGGCGGATGGTAACACTCTGATTTCGCCAGCCCACGCAACGGCTTCACCGAGTTTCAAGGCATTCACGTCCGATTCCGCCTAACGGCACAAAGATCAGCGCCCGGCTACTTGAAACAAGCTCTGCATTGGAATTTGTCACGTGACGCAAGTAGCTCGGTCGTTTGGTTAATTCTTGCGGAACGCATCACGTGGAAATGTGGCACGAAAGCCCCCGCTTCTAGCAGCAACACTTGTGGATAGCTTGCCCATGAACGATGCGGCAACCACGGCTCTGGATGCGCCCGGATGAGCCGCCACTCGGCGTACGCTGCAGGATAAAAAAGCCGCGCTTCCTACTCGTAGTCAAACTCTCGCGTGTGAACAAAGGCCTCTGCGTTTCGAAAGCGCGAAGCGTCGCGCCACGGCAGAAGCCTGTATGCGGCAATGTAGCTCAACAAGAGAACAATTGCTGCAATCGAGAGGAATCAGCGGCTCATAGATCTAACCAGCGGAAGCTGAGCCACTCCGAATGTTTCCGCGAGCACGCCCGCCCGCCGCGGCTGGTAAACTGGTGACGAGCTTTCGCTCCGGCCTTCTACTTTCTAATTTCACCTTTCCAGGTTAGTTGTTGTCTCCAACGGCTGGCGGGCTGTGCTTTCGATTCATGCTTTTTCCTTCGCCCCTCAACCTTCGCTACACTGCCGGCGTCAGAATCCAACGAAGAGTGAGGCCATAAGGTGCCTTACCTTCGCGTCGGGCAGGCGGCCAACTCCTGCCCCCATGTTATCTTCTAGGTGTTGCGGATTATTCGTGGCAGGGATGACACAAGTGACCGCCGGGTGCGCGACGATCCATTTCAATAAAAACTGAGCCCAGGAGTGGCAATCGAATTCGGCAGTCCATGGCGGCAGCGGTTTTGCGGCAAGCGCTTTAAGTACACCGCCCCCTCCAAATGGGCGGTTAATGATGACCGCCATGCGGAGTTCCTGGGCGAGCGGCAAGATGCGCTGGGCCGCAGCTCGCTCCACCAGCGAATAATTGATTTGTACGAAATCGGGCTTCCAGCTCCTCATGATTCTTTCTACTTCAGCGTGGCCGCTGCGCTCGGAATGGGTAATTCCGGTATAGCGGATCCGTCCTTTCTCTTTCCATTCGCGAAGTGATCCCATCTGGTTGTCGACATCAGCCAAATTGTGCACCTGTATGAGATCAATCGTCCTCGTTTTAAAACGGTCCAACGAATGTTCCATCTGGGTGATCCCCTCATTCTTGCCTCTGGTCCACACTTTGGTCGCGATGAAAAGCGAATTGCGCAGGTGCGATTTGGCAGCGAGATCGCCGATCACGCTTTCCGCGTTGCCGTACATCGGTGAGGAGTCGATTACTTTCCCTCCGTGTTTCACAAAGAGCGAGAGCACTTCTCCGAGCGGCTTTAGTTGGGGTGAACCGGAAGGGACATCGAATGTTAGCGCGCTGCCGAGTCCGATCACTGGAAGTCTCTCACCGGTCGAGGGAATCGCACGTAAGATGGGAGATTGCTCGGCCGCGCAGACGCGTGACTCCCCAATCGGCAGGAACGCGCCGGCAGCAGCCACGCCGATTAACTTCGTTGCTCGTCGTCGTGAAATCGTATGTTGCATGGCGGTTACGTGTTGGCGGGTTTAACGTATTTGAACCCGGCGAACGCAACAAACCGAACCAGAAAAGAACGTCGTCGTCGTCGTGGAGCT
>DASQXY010000297.1:0-6521 GCA_035639455.1 Chthoniobacterales bacterium
CACCGCGAAAGTCTCGTCCTTGTTACCAAACGGACCGGCTGCGGAGTTGCAGTTTGCGCTTTAATGAGGCTGATTTGTGACCCGCTCGTGTGTCGGACAACTCAATATAGGCGGCAGCTATGCTGATCGTGATGAAGGCAAACGCCACGGCCGATGAGGTCGATGGCGTGGTGGAAGTGATCGAGGCGAAGGGACTGCGGGCTCATCCGCTGGCCGGTGCGACGCGGACCGCGATCGGCATCACTGGCAACACCAGCGCGATCGAGAGCCGGCCGTTCGAAGATTTGCCCGGAGTCGCGGAGGTGATCCGGGTCACCAAGCCGTACAAGCTGGTGACGCTCGATCTGCGACCGGAAAAAACGGTGGTGCGCGTGGGCGATGCGACCATTGGCGGAAGCGAACTTGCGATCATCGCCGGGCCCTGCGCGATCGAGAGCCGCGATCAAGCGCTGGCGGTTGCCGAAGCCGTGCAAAAAAGTGGTGCGCGCTTTTTTCGCGGCGGCATCTGGAAGCCGCGCAGTTCACCGTACGCATTCCGCGGCCTTGGGTCGAAGGGCTGGGATATCATGAGCGAAATTCGAGAAAAATTCGGCCTCAAAGTTGTGACTGAAGCGCTGAACGAATCGCACGTCGATGTGCTCGAGCAATATGGCGACGTCATTCAGGTAGGCGCGCGCAACATGCAAAATTTTCCGCTGCTGGAGCGTGCCGGTCGTTCGAAACTGCCGGTGCTACTGAAGCGCGGCATGGCGGCGACATTGGAGGAATGGCTGCTTGCCGCCGAGTACATCATGGCGGAGGGCAATTACAATGTGATTCTCTGCGAACGCGGCGTCCGCACGTTTGCTCAGCACACGCGCAACACGCTCGATCTGGCCGCGGTACCGGCGATTCGCAGCATTTCGCACCTGCCAGTGATCGTCGATCCTTCCCATGGCAGCGGCAACACCTACATGGTGACGCCACTGGCGCGTGCGGGCGTGGCGGTCGGTGCCGATGGCGTCATGGTCGAGGTGCACAACGACCCGCGGGTCGCGCTTTCCGACGGCGCGCAGGCACTCACACCGGCGCAGTATGCGGAGCTCATCGAGGAGATCCGCGCGATTCGCGCGGCGACTCCGCGTCTGCGATGAGAGACTGTCGATCTTGCATTCGCTAGCCTGGAGCTCGCGCACCAATGGTTCTACTCGTCGATAACTACGACTCGTTCACCTATAACCTCGCCCAATACTTTGGCGAACTTGGGTGTGAGCTTGTCGTGAAACGAAATAATGAGATCTCGCTCGATGATGTGGCTGCGCTGCGGCCAACCCACATCTGCATTTCGCCCGGACCGTGCACGCCGCGCGAAGCCGGGATCAGCAAAGATGTGATTCTGCATTGTGGTCCTGAAATTCCGACCCTCGGTGTCTGTCTGGGCCACCAATGCATCGCGGAGGTTTACGGCGGCACAGTCATCCGTGCTCCGCGAGTGGTGCATGGCAAAGCTTCGCAAATCCGGCACAACGGCGACGGATTGTTTGCTGATGTCTCAAACCCGTTTCTTGCCGGCCGCTATCATTCGCTGCTTGTCGAGCGAAGTTCGTTACCAAGCTGTTTGCAAATCACAGCCGAAAGTGGCGATGGAGAAATCATGGGCGTCCGGCACCGCGAATTCCCGGTGCACGGCGTCCAGTTCCATCCGGAATCAGTGCTGACGCAGGACGGAAGAAAAATCCTCGAGCGTTTTCTTTCCGTCGCCGCACCGGAATGACCGCGCAACTTAGTCCGACGTTAGAGGAGTTCGGCGTGCTTGCGAAGCACGGCAATGTAATCCCGGTGTTTGCAGAATTCGTAGCGGACGGCGAGACGCCAATTTCTGCCTTCCAGAAGCTGAGTGGCTCGGCCTGGAGTTTCCTATTCGAATCGACGGAAAAGAACGATGTGTCCGGCCGGTTCTCGTTCGTCGGCAGCGACCCGTGTATTATCGTGCAAAGCTTCGGCCGCGAGATGCGCGTGATCGACGCAGCGGGCGAGCGGCGTTTCGCTGCGGCCGAGGAGCCTCTGAATGAGTTAGAGAAGCTGATGGCGCGTTATCAATTGGCCGCGCGCGACGGTCTGCCGCGGTTCGCCGGAGGCGCAGTTGGTTTTCTCGGCTACGAGGCCATCAATTTCTTCGAGCGGAGTGTGCCACTCGCAGAGCGTGACGATTTAGAGTTACCCGAGCTGCTCTTCATGCTCACTCGCAGCGTGCTCGTCTTCGATCATCGGCTGCGCACTTTAAAGGTGATCGTCAACGCATTTCTGGAAGACGGCCCGATCGAGAAGGTTTATGTCCGTGCCGCCCAATCGATCGAACAAATTATGCGTCGGCTCGCCCAACCGGCCGAGCTACCGCTCGTTGCAAACAGCGCGCCTGAGGCGTTCAGGCCGCAGAGCAACTTCCGGCGTGAAGAATTCGAGCATGCGGTTGACTGCGCGAAGGAATACATCCGGGCGGGCGACATTTTCCAGGTTGTGTTGTCGCAACGCTTCGAGGCGGACTTTGCCGGTGACCCGCTGCATTTCTATCGCTCTTTGCGGTTCATTAATCCCTCGCCCTACATGTTCTGCCTGAAATTGGGCGACTTCGCGCTCGTTGGCAGTTCGCCGGAAATGCACGTCAGGCTGTCAGGTGATCTGATCGACATTCGGCCGATTGCTGGTACACGGCCACGCGGCGCGACGGACGCCGAAGACGCGCAGAACACGGCCGAACTGCTCGCGGACGAAAAAGAACGCGCTGAACACGTGATGCTTGTCGACCTTGCGCGCAACGACATCGGGCGCGTCGCCGAATTTGGCAGCGTCCGGGTGACCGAATTCATGCAGATCGAGCGCTACAGTCATGTCATGCACATTGTCTCAAACATCGCTGGTCGACTCCGCCCCGAATGCAGCGCATTCGATTTGATCAAAGCCACGTTCCCAGCGGGAACGGTCTCGGGCGCGCCGAAAATCCGCGCCATGCAAATCATTGCTGAACTGGAGAAAACGCGGCGCGGCTGTTACGCCGGCGCGATCGGCTATGTTGGGTTCGACGGCAATCTCGATTCCTGCATCGCGCTCCGCTCGGCCGTTCTGAAAAACGGCAAAGCATATTTCCAAGCCGGCGCTGGTATTGTTGCTGATTCCGACCCGCAACGGGAATACGAAGAAACGGTGAACAAAGCGCGGGCGATGGCGAAAGCTTTGGCCATGGCATCAGAAGTAACATGACTGGCGCCATTGCCGAGAGCGATTCTGCACTGCGCCGCGCGACATTGCGTCTGATTCGGCGTGAAGATCTTGATCGCGCGGACGCGGAACAATTTCTTGCCGCGCTGCTTGATCCTAGGGCGACGGATGCGCAAATCGCAGCGGCGCTTGTTGCACTGGCGGCAAAGGGCGAAACTGCAGAAGAGCTCGCCGGCATGGCTGCGGCGATGCGCGCACGCGCGATTCCAATCCGCTCCCGCTATGGGCGGTTCATCGACACTGCCGGAACTGGCTCCAGCGCGGTAAAGACGTTCAATGTTTCCACGGCGGCGGCATTCGTCATTGCCGGCGCTGGTCTGCCGGTGGCGAAGCATGGTTCGCGTGCGGCAACGTCGCGCTGCGGCAGTGCCGACCTCCTCGAGATACTCGGGGTCAACACCGCCGCTTCGCCGGAGGTCGTCGAGCGTTGTCTCAACGAGCACGGCATCTGTTTCATCTTCGCGCCGCGATTTCACCAGGCAACGGCGCGCGTTGCGCAGGTGCGACGTGAATTGGGCGTGCACACGACGTTCAATCTGCTCGGCCCACTGACGAATCCGGCGCGTCCGCCATTTCAAGTGATTGGCGTGTGGCATCGCTCATTAGTCGAGCCAGTTGCGTCAGCGCTTGCCTTCTTGGGCGCGCGGAACGCGTGGGTCGTACACGGCGCCGATGGGCTAGATGATGTGACCTTGGCAGGTGAGACGTTCGTCGCGGCCTGCCGCGGCAGTGGCACAAGGACGAAGAGCTTCACGATCGGGCCGGAGGATTTTGGCGTGACCCCTCGATGCCTCGATGAAATGCGCGCCACTGGACCGGCCGATTGTGCGGAACTCGTTCGCGCAATTCTCGGTGGAGAGAAAAGTCACGATCTCGCGGCCGCACGTGACCTTGTCATCGTCAACGCGGCGGCTGCGCTTCACGTCGGCGGAGTGGCGCACGATCTGCGCGAGGCCGCAGCCAAGGCGCGCGACAGTATCGACGATGGCTGCGCGTTGGCAAAGCTGGATGCGCTGGTGCGCGAGACGAACCAAAAATGATGAGCAGAGATTTTCTTGCCGAGATCGTTGCGCGAAAGCGGAAGTCAATCGCCGAGCAGCGCGGCAGCATCCAGACTGAGGCGCTGCGTGCGCGCGCGTTCGAGCGGCGGGGAAAAATCGGCGCTCATCGTTTGCGGCGCGCGCTAGAAGCGGCATCACCCGAAATCAAAATCATCGCCGAGTTCAAACGCAGGTCGCCTTCAGCCGGTGCAATACACCAAGATCAGAGTGCGGGCGAGATGGCGCGGCGTTACGAGCGCGGTGGCGCGTGTGCGATGTCTGTTCTGACCGATACCGAGTATTTCGGAGGTTCGCTTGTCGATCTTGCAGAAGCGCGTGCGGCGACGCAGCTGCCGCTGTTGTGCAAGGATTTCATTGTTGATCGATTCCAGCTTTACGAGGCTGCCGCCGCCGGTGCTGATGCGGCGTTATTGATTGTTGCCGCGCTCGGCGGAGAGTCGTTAGGCCAGCTGCGCGCGATTACCGAAGACGAGTTGGGCCTCGACGCGTTGGTCGAAGTGCATACATCGGACGAACTGCAGCGCGCAGCCGAAGCTGGTGCAAACATCGTCGGCGTGAACAATCGCGATCTCCATACATTCGAAGTCTCGGTGGCGACCAGTGAGCGGCTCATCGAAGAAGCTCCAAAACGTGCGCTGATGGTGAGTGAGAGCGGACTCGCTGACCCGGAAGCCTTACGTCGGCTTCACGCACTTGGATTCGACGCTTTTTTGATTGGCGAAATATTAATGCGTGCGCCCGATCCAGAAGCTGCCCTGCGTGAATTGATCGCGCCGACGACGGATCGAGAATATCCGGACCTTCGAATTGCAAAATCGTGAAGCAAGTGCAGGTAAAAATCTGCGGGGTTGCAAACGTGCACGATGCCCGCGCGTGCGCTGAGCTCGGTGCTAATATGATCGGGCTGAATTTTTATCGCCAGAGCCCGCGCTACATCGCGCCTGAAATCGGTCGCGAAATTGTCGCGGCGATCGGAAATGACGCTTGCCCGGTCGGCGTGTTTGTTGAGCCGAAACTCGACCAGGTTCGCGAGCTCGCACAGACCGTCGGCTTCACGGCGGTGCAATTGCACGGAAATGTCTCGCCGGCGTTGTGCGATGAATTTGCCCGCGACTTTCGAGTGATCCGCGCACTGTGCACGAGCAACAGATTCCGACCCGTTGAAGCGGCACAGTTTCGAAGTTGTGACGTGCTCCTGGACGCAGCTCATCCGCAGTTGCACGGCGGCACAGGGATAACCTGCGACTGGTCAGCTGCTCGCGCGACGCTGCCATTCACCCGTTTTCTGATTTTATCAGGCGGTTTGAGCGCGCAGAACGTCGGAGCAGCGATCGCGGCAGTTCAACCGCATGCAGTTGATGTTTGCAGCGGGGTCGAACTTGCGCCGGGCGCAAAGGATCGTTCGGCAATGGAGCAATTCATCACCGCAGTTCGCGCCAGTGAAGCTGCGGCACTCACGCCGCCAGCCTAACAAATGCAAAGATCGACAGTCACGCGCAGTGAACCGGACGAGCAGGGGCATTGGGGCAAATACGGCGGGCGTTATGTCCCGGAAACGCTGGTCGCCCCACTTGAGGAACTGACGGCCGAGTTCGCGCGAGCTCGGGAAGATGCCAACTTCTGGCGGGACCTCGATCACTGGCTGCGCGACTACTGCGGTCGGCCGACGCCGTTGTTTCACGCGCGTCGCCTGACGGAACACGCCGGCGGCGCGCAAATTTATCTGAAGCGCGAAGACCTTCTGCACACTGGTGCACACAAGATCAACAACGCCATGGGGCAGGCGCTGCTCGCTCGCCGCATGGGCAAGCGCCGCGTCATTGCTGAGACCGGCGCTGGGCAGCACGGCGTCGCGGCCGCGACGGTATGTGCGCTCTTCGGGTTGCGTTGCGTTGTTTACATGGGCGCGGAAGATGTGCGGCGGCAGGCGCTGAACGTGTTCCGGATGCACCTGCTCAGCGCGGAAGTCGTGACGGTTAATGCAGGAACGCGCACCCTCAAGGACGCAATCAGTGAAGCCTTGCGTGATTGGGTCACGAACGTGCACGACACGTACTATCTACTCGGCAGTGCGCTAGGGCCGCATCCATATCCGCTGATGGTGCGCGAGTTCCAGAGCGTAATCGGACGGGAAGCGCGCGAACAGATTCTGGCCATGACGCGAAAGCTGCCGCGTGCCCTCATTGCATGCGTTGGCGGCGGCTC
>DASQXY010000298.1:0-2965 GCA_035639455.1 Chthoniobacterales bacterium
AAAACGGACCGAGGACGTGCCGGATCATGCCGCGCTCCCCAGTTGGAGCGCGCGTAAGTTCGCGACCTTCGTTGTTGCCGTCGCGGCCATCGCGGCGGCGTTGCTCGCCTACCAATTTTTACGAACGAGAAGCACGATGACGCGGCCGAAGAGCGAGATGGCGACAACTTCGCAGAAATCGGTCGCAGTATTGCCGTTGCTCAATGAAAGTGGTGATCCAAAGGACGAATATTTTTCCGACGGACTCTCGGAAGAATTGATTGCTGCTCTGGCTCAAATACGAGAGCTACGAGTGATCGGCCGCAGCTCTTCATTCCGGTTCAAGGAGAGAAAAGAAGAGACCAAAAGCATCGGCGAGAAGCTTGGCGTTGCCACGCTGCTCGAAGGCACGGTGCGCAAGCAAGGGGATCGGGTGCGCATCGTAGCCGAGCTCGTGAGTGCCGCCGATGGGATCGCGCTTTGGACGCGCACGTTCGACCGGGAACTAAAGGACATCTTTTCTGTTCAACAGGAGATCGCCACGGCCGTCGCCGATTCACTCAAGGTGAGATTGCTCGGATCGGAGGAGAGACTGGCCCAGGCAGCTGCTCCGAATAACGTGGAGGCGCACAATGCTTACCTGCAGGGCCATTTTCATTCCCTCCGCCGCAATCTCGAGGATTATCGCAAAGCGATTACTTTCTTTGACCGTGCCATCCAGCTCGATCCCGATTACGCGCTGGCGTACGCAGAGCACGCGGAAGCATGGACTCTGGTTGGAGACCTCACCGGCCAAGCGGTGACGGTGCGGCCAACAGCAATCGCTGACGCTGAGAAAGCGGTCGCGATCGCGCCGGCATTGGCCGAGGCGCATGCGGCCCTAGGCTGGGTCCGCTTTTTTAACGAGTGGAGATTCGACGAAGGCTTGAGCGAGCTGAAACGCGCGAAAGAACTATCTCCCCCAAATCCTACCGCGAACGATCTGCTGGCGCGAGTGATCGTGTACGTGGGGCGATTCGACGAGGCCGAGCGCCAGGCGCGGCAGGCCGTGGAACTTGATCCGTTGTCGGCTTCAGCGCAATTCAACTTGGGCCGCGTGCTTTTCTACGCGGGAAAACTCGACGAGGCGGCGGCGGCCGGACGCAAAATGGTCGAATTGCAGCCGAGCGCGGCTTCGAATCATCGATGGCAGGTGTTCGTTGCAATCCAGCAGGGCGACGGAGAAGCGGCTTTGCGCGAAGCTCAAGCCGAACCCGACCCACGCTTTCGCCGTTTCTTGCTCGCGCTCGCCCATTACGTGCGGGGAGACCGCTCCGCTGCGGACGCGGCCCTGGCCGACTTCTTGGCCAATGATCACGCCGGGTTGGCGTATCAAATCGCTGAAGTTTATGCCGTCCGCGGCGAAGCAGACAAGGCCTTCGAATGGCTGCAAATCTCATTCGATAATCACGACGGCGGCACACTCAGTGTGGCAGTCGATCCGCTGTTGCGGAATCTGCGCAATGACACGCGCTACAAGGGCTTGCTCGCAAAAGTGGGGTTGCCGGCAACGTCATGAGCGAAAAGCTTTCGTTTTTCGCTGAGCTGACGCGGCGCAATGTTTACAAGTTAGCGCTCGCCCAAAGAACGACTGCTCTGAAATAAATCGGATTCGCGGCACGGTTTTACCGCGGAAAAAAGCATTGACGGCAAATGGAAATCTGGACTCGATGGCCGGGTGAAAACGAAACAATTCATTCTCATTGCTTGGCTTGCTTTACTTCCATTGGCCTTTATCGAGACAGCCTTGCCGGCTGGCGGTAAAGGCGCGGACGAGCAAGCTGTTCGCGATCTCGATGCGCAATGGGCAAAAGCTGCAGCGGCGAAAGACGTCGATAAAACCGTCTCTTTCTATTCCGCCGACGCGGTGGTTCTGCCTCCGAATCAAGCCGCCGTAACGACCAAGGATGAGATCCGAAATCTGTGGAAGGGATTGCTCGAGAGCGCGAGCAGCGTGAGCTGGACCGCGACCCGGGTGGAAATGGCCAAATCTGGCGACATGGCGTCCGTAACCGGAACCTATGAGCTGGCCATGAACGACGGCACGAAAGATCGCGGCAAGTATTGCGAGGTTTGGGAAAAGAAAGGCGGCACCTGGAAATGCGGCACCGATATTTGGAATTCCGATCTGCCGGCGACGGCAGCTGCGTCTGCCGAGAAGAAATAGCGGCGAAGTGATTAGTGAGGAGTGGCGGTGATCAGGTTGCAAGCGCATCGCTTGCAGCACTGAACGAACCTGCCTGCCGCTATAGCGAGCTTCTCCTTTAACAACGAGAGAGACAAGGAGGTCCGGTTATAGGGATCACATTGCGCTCCCGTTGTTGCCTCGTTGTTATAGCGCGCTGATCAATGAAAGCTGTTCGACTCGTACAGCTCGAAGAACCGCTTGTCGGTGCGGAGGTGGCAATTCCTGAAATCGGTCCTTTGGACGTCTTGATCCGCGTGGCAGCCTGCGGAATCTGCCACTCCGATGCGCATTACCGCGCCGGGATTTCGAGGATTGATTCGTTGCCAGTCACTCTCGGTCATGAAGTCGACGGGCGTGTGGAAAGCGTCAGTGAAGACGTGAGCCACCTGGTGCCCGGAGATCGCGTTTGTGTGCACTATCTCATTAGCTGCGGATCCTGTGACTTCTGCGTTCGCGGCCTGGAACAGTTTTGCCACAAAGGCGAAATGATCGGCAAACACCGCGACGGCGGTTATGCCGAGTTCATCAGGGTCCCCGGCCGAAACGCATTTCTGCTTCCGGATCAGATCGCGTTCGAAGTCGGCGCAATCATGATGTGTTCTTCGGCTACGGTTCTACATGCGTTCAACAAGGCGCACCTCAAATCTGGCGAGTCGGTCGCCATCTTCGGGTTCGGCGGTTTGGGATTTTCGGCCTTGCAACTGGCACGGGCCTTTGGCTGCCGAAAGGTATACGTGGTCGAAATCAATCCTGCCAAAC
>DASQXY010000299.1:0-3362 GCA_035639455.1 Chthoniobacterales bacterium
TCGCGCAGACGATCTCGATGTTGCAGCCGCAGAAAATACGCGAACGGCTGCAACGCTTGCGCGACCACATCGAAGCGGGCTCCCCCCGTCCTCAGTTTGAGCTCGGGTTCGATCCCTTGGGGCTGATCGCGCCAGCGTTAAAGCCATTCGCCGAAAGCAACGCGCTCGAAGAAGAACAACCCCTCGCCTCGCCAGACCGGACGCTGCGTGTGTTTCTCGTCGTGACCAACCAGCCATCGCTCGGCGCGTTCGAGTGCCAGCGGCTGATGCGTGAGGTGAACGCGTTTCGCGCACGCGCACGTGACGGCTGGGATGGCGCTCCGCTGCAAGTCCTTGTTACCGGCCGCGCTGCGTTTGTCGCCGAAATTTCGCTCAGCATGCGTCACGATATTCTCGCTACGCTCGGCACATCAGTCCTGTTGGTCGCGTGGATCTTCTTTCTTGGATTTCGCCGCTGGATGCCGCTGCTGGGAATGGCGTTCTCGCTTCTCCTCTCGTGCCTGGTGGCGCTCGCGCTGGGCCTTTTGATCTTCGGTCAGTTGGCGATGATGGCGGTCGCGTTCTCGGCAATTCTGGTCGGCTTGGGGGTCGATTTTGCGATCCTCATTTTCGGCCGCTATCAACAAGCGCGCATTGACGGTGAGGCGTACGAACAGGCAATCGCCACATCGATCGCAAAACTTGGCCGGGCCGTTTTCTTCGGTGCGCTCACGACCGCTGTCGGTTTTCTGGCCCTGATTCTGAGCGGCGCACTCGGTTTTGCCCAACTCGGCGTGCTAATCGCGATCGGGATTTTCTTTGCCGGCTTTTTCATGTGCACGATCCTTTTCCTCTTTATCCGGGAGCGACATCCGCCGCGCGCACACGACTGGCTGTTTGAGCTCGCGCGAAAGTACGTCCGCGCGACGACTCAGCGGCCGATGCCGCTGGCGCTTTCGGCCGGCGCGTTTCTGCTCGTCGCGAGTGGAGTCGGCTTTTCGCCCGTTCCTCGAATGCATTTCGATTCAAGCACGCGCTCGCTCCAGCCGAAATACAGTCGTGCGGGTCAGGCGCTGGAGGCGATCATGCGCAAGATGCCCACGCGCTGGGAACCGGTGCTGGCGATCGTGCGCGCGCAAGGTCGACAACAACTGCACGATCAGTGGCAAAGTATCTCCGCGCATTGGAGCGAGCTCCAGCGTGCCGGGAAAATCAAAGGCTTCTCCACGCCTGCTGCGCTCTGTCTCTCACCGAAATGGATGGAGCAAAACCGGCAGTTGTTAGGCCGAATCGACTTCGCAGCGACGCGGCAGAGCCTGGTAGCGACGTTGCAGGCGGAAGGCTTTAGTCCCGACGCATTCGCGCCCGGGTTTACTCTGCTGGATGAGTTGCAGCGGCTCGCCAGTCCCGCGATTTCCTTGCCGGACTGGCGCACGCAATTACCAAAGAGTTCCAGCTGGTGGTTTTTGATCGAGCGCTATTTCGCGCGGGATCCCCTCCTCACTACCGGCTTTGCAATGCCGAAGCAGCCGATCGCCACACGCGCGCAAGCCGACACATTGCGGCGCGAGTTGCCGCTGGCGCACGTGCCGATGATTCTCTCCGGTTGGAGTTACGCGTTGGCGGATTTGCTACCGTGGTCGCGCCGGCAATTGCTTATTATCAGTGCGCTGATGGCGTTCTTTGACCTAGGGCTGCTCGCCGTTCTCTATCGCGATTTACGGCTCTGGCTCATTCAGGTAATCACGCTCGTCTTCGGCATCGGCGCGATGGTCGCTTCAATGAAACTGCTCCACATCGATTTAAATTTGCTAAACGTCCTCGCGTTTCGTCTCGTGCTCGCAATCGGAGTGGATTATGGGATTTACGTTGTGCTCGTCTGGCAAAAGACGCACGCCACCGAGCACGATGTGGCCGGCGTGCTCAAACCCGTCGTGCTCGCCGGCTTAACCGCAGTGAGCGGCTTCGGCTCGTTGGGTCTGGCGCGCAACCCGGCGCTGAGTGGGCTTGGGATTGCGTGCGCGATCGGTATTTTCTGGAGTTTGGTCGCGACGATTTTTTTCACGCTGCCAGCGATTGCAGCAGCTGAACCGAAGCTGGAGCGCGAACAGTAATGTGGAGCAAGTTCTCAACTTGCTCTTGATTTGATCGCAACCTGAAAAGTTGCGCCACGAGAGCGGCCTCGATGAAAACGGCAATTTTGAATACCTCACTTTTGCTCTTTAGCGGGGCAGTCGCCTGCGCGCAGGCACTGACGCAAGCCGAGATTCAGGATCTTCTCGGGCGTATTCGACGACTCCGCGCCGATTCGCCGAATGTAGAGGCGGAGTTTCGAGAGGAGAAAACGATTCGTCTTCTCACCAAACCGGTCGCTACTTCAGGAAAGGTTTGGTTCCAGGCGCCGAACAAGTTTCGGCGCGAGGTCACCGGCAACTCGCCCAGTGTGACCGTGAGTAACGGGCGCGACCTGTGGATTTACTATCCAAAATTCAAATCGGCTGAGCATTATTCGTTAGGCAAACGATCGCCCATCGACGCGGCGATCACCACGATCAATGCCGCGCTCAATCTGGAAAACGTGGAAAGCAGTTTTTCGATCAAGGGCCGCAAGGTCGAGAACGGCTATGAACTGGAGCTTCGGCCCCGTGCCGCCTCAATGAAACGGATGTTCGAGAAATTCGTTCTGCGTCTCAATGGTGACCTGTTCGCCGAGCGCACAGAAATGCTGCAGCCAAACAATGAGCGCGTGATCACGACCTACTCGAATCACACTCGCGCAGCAATTCCGGCGGCGACTTTCGAGTTTACTCCACCGCCAGGGACTGAAATCGCGACGCCGCTCGGGCAGTAAGGTGGATCGAGCCGTATTTTGTTTAGCATCGCGCCCGGAGGTCGCGATCCACCTGAGTCTCGACCGCTTCCGCTATTTTGCTATAACGGCGCGGCGTGAGGAGATGGACCGCCATGCTTGCACCTGTGTTGCTCTGCTCGACCACACGGCTGACGTCGGCACAGGAGGAACCCGTCACGTCGCACATTCCGCGCGAGCGCGTGGAATCGAACATGATCTCCGCGATCGGCTACAGCAAACGCCGGCATTGGTTGGAGCCAAAGTTTGTGAACGACGGTATCTATGGTTATCTCGAAGTTGCCATCGGTTTGCCGCGATCTAATGGCCGCCCGATCAAAAGCCAGTCACATGCGCGCTACATTAGGAACAATTATCATTCACTCCGCATCCGGACGCGCGTGAAAGACGAAGCGGCGCGTTGAAATTGCGGCTGCATCACACCTGGGAGGAGTTGCGGCAACGGCTCGTCCTCACACCAGAAGAAAGACGCGTCATCGCGTTTGTTATCGCCGCCCTGCTGCTTGGGATCGGC
>DASQXY010000300.1:0-5099 GCA_035639455.1 Chthoniobacterales bacterium
TCATTCCGGCGCTGAATGAGCAAGAGCCGATCGCGAACGTGGTGCGCGAATGTCTCGCGACCGGCGTGCCTAACGAAATCATCGTCGCTGATAACGGCAGCACCGATCGCACAGCCGAGCGCGCGCGCGAAGCTGCCGCCCGGGTAGTAAGCGAGCCTACACGCGGTTACGGCCGGGCCTGCGCCGCCGGAGTTCGTGCAGTTTCTTCCGGCTGCGACGTAGTGGTGTTTCTTGACGGCGACGGCAGCGATTGCCCCGAATTCATCCCGCAGCTCGTCGAACCGATCGCGCGCGGCACGCACGATTTCGTTATCGGCTCACGGATCCGCGGGAAACGCGAGCCTGGCAGCATGAACCTCCAGCAGATTTTGGCTGGCCAATTTGCCGGCTGGTTGTTGTCGATCTTGTACGGCGTGCGCTACACCGACATGTCGCCGTTTCGCGGCATCCGCCGCGACGCGCTCGAGAAGCTCAGCATGCGCGAGAAAACCTACGGCTGGAATTTGGAAATGCAGATGCGCGCCGCGCGCTCTGGTCTGCGCATCCTTGAAATCCCTGTGAACCATCGCTGCCGAACCGGCGGCGTATCGAAAGTCTCCGGCACGTTCCGCGGCGCGTTCGTCGCCGGCGCGCGCATCATCGCCACGCTCATCCGCATCGCAGCGGAAAGAAAGCCACAGATGAACACAGATGAGACCGCTCTTCCGGTCCGTATTTCATCCATGTTAATCTGTGGCGACGAATCTTCGCACTTGAGTTTGCCTGACCAACTCTCTCGATCCAAAGCGCTCTTCGCCGGTTTGCTCGCTGGTCTTGTCGGCGGAATCGCAATGACACTCATGATGTTGTTGCTCGCCTGCTTTGGCGTGGCGACGCCGCTCGCGATTATTGGTGATCGGCTGTCAGTTTTCATTCCGCCGGGCCCATTCCTCGGGCTGATGGGCAAAGTCGGCGGCTATAATCATCTCAAACAACTTGGCGTTGCCTCCAGCGTCGTCGGGCAACTTTTCGTCGGTGGCATTGCCGGCGCGATTTTCGGCTTGCTCATGCGACGCGGTGCGGCGCGTCACGTCACACTTGTGACAATCGGCGTGTTTGTCGTCTGGCCCATTATTGCGATTACGATTGCGCTCTGGCCGGTGCTCGGCACGAGTTACCGCGGTTTTCCGATTCCCGTGGCGCGGCTCGTGACGCTGCTTGGGTTCGCGCTGTCGGTCTTCGTCTTTGAGCGCACACTCACTGGCAGTTTCCGCTTTCTAATGCAGCGGAAGATGAACGATCAGAGCACAGAATTCAGTCCGACGATCGGTCGGCGCGCGCTGATCCTCGGCGGAGCCGGCTTAGTCCTCGCGGGAGGCGGCGCGGCGTTATTACGCAAACTTTATCGCGCTGCGACGTTTAGCTACGACGGCACGCAATACAAAGGCCGCATCGTCCAACCGATCACGCCTAACGAATTGTTCTACTGCGTGACCAAAAACGTCATCGACCCGCGCGTCGATGTTGATCTTTGGCATCTCGAGGTGAACGGGTCTGTTCAGAACCCCGCGGTCTATCGGCTCGGCGACTTGAAAGGATTCACCGCCAACGAGCAGGAGACGACGTTGATGTGCATCAGTAACGGGCTCGACGCAGGTCTGATCAGCAATGCCGTCTGGACTGGCGTGCGGTTGCGTGATCTGATCGATCCGGCGGCGCCGCTGGCGAAGGCCGCACGGGTCCGCCTCCACGGGGTGGACAATTACACGGACACCATCCCACTCGAGAAAGCGCTCGAGCCGACGACGCTGCTCGCCTACGAGATGAACGGCAAAGAATTGCCGGATCGACACGGGTATCCGCTGCGCGCGATCGTCCCCGGTTACTTCGGCGAAAAACACGTCAAATGGCTTACCCGTATCGAGCTGACCACCGCCGACGCGAAGGGCTTTTATGAAGCACAAGGCTGGGGCCCGGATTTCATCACGCCGACCCGCTCGCGCATTGACCTACCCGAGCACGAATCGCGGTTCTCAATTAACGAATTACGTGCGCCGATCGAATTGAAAGGCATCGCTTACGGCGGCGACCGCGGCATCTCGCGCGTGGAACTGAGTTTCGACGACGGCAAGACCTGGGACGACGCCGACATCTATTACGCCGGCGGCGATCTCGCCTGGTCGCTCTGGGCCGCGCACGACGGTTGGTCGCCTAACGAACCCGGCGATTACACAATCGTGGTGCGCGCCACCGATGGCGAAGGCGATCTCCAACAATGGGAAGCTGACCGTAGCCCCTTCTCCGGCGTCACCGGATTCCATAAGATCGTTGTGCACATCACGCCGTAATATCGGCGCCTATCGTTGACAAGCAGCGCACCAGGCGGTGGTGCGCCCGCCAATGGCCGCGTGGCGCAGAGGTGTGCGATGACGTGGGCAGATCCCGGTGCGGCTCCAGCGTTGATGAATGAGCCAGCCGCGCGGCGGTTCGGAGAAGTCTTTGCCGAGCGTTTGCAGCGAGCGGCGAACCACGAATTTTGTCTCGCGGAGCAATGCGCCGCGCTCGTGCTCGCGAAGTGAGCGCGCGCGGCGTGACGGCAGAATCTTGGCGCGCCAGAGGATTTCGTCGGCCATCCAGTTGCCGATCCCTGGGAAACCATTTTGCGAAAGCAGGACGGCTTTGATCGGCGCTTTACGATGTCGATTTAAGAAGTGGTCGAGGAATTCGCGATTGAATTCCGGCGACATGACTTCGGGAGCGTCGCTCTTCCACCAATCGGGCTCGCCTGCACCGTGATGAAATCGGACGCGACCGAATTGGCGTGAATCGCTGAAGACGAGGGCGCGTTCACGTTGATAGAGGACGAGGTGATCGTGTTTGCCAGGCTGAAAGTTCGGCGGCGCGACGTGAATCTTACCGGTCATACCAAGATGAATACCGAGCCAGTTATCGTCCGAAAAGCGGAAGAGCATGCGCTTGCCGCGCCGCTCGGACCGGACGTACTTCGAAGCGACTAAGTATCTCTGAAGCTCCCGGGTCTTTGTGCCCCGAAAGACGCGTTTCCGGGCATGCAATGCAACATCAAGAATCACATCACCGCGGCCCGCGTCCCATTCTTTACGATACCACTCGACTTCCGCCAACTCCGGCATCGCGAAATATACAGGCAGGGGCGGTTTGGGCAGCCGTGCGCTAAAAGTGCGGCGGCTAGACGGCCGGCGTTCCTTCGGGTTGCATTGGCGCAGTTGCGCTGCGTGCTAGGTTAACTCATGGAAAAAGTTATCATTGTTGGCAGCGGTTGTGCCGGGCTGACTGCCGCGATTTACGCGGCGCGCGCCAACTTGAACCCGCTCGTGCTCGAAGGACGACAACCGGGCGGACAACTCTCAACGACGACATTAGTCGAAAATTTTCCCGGGTTTCCGGACGGGATCGATGGTCCGCAGTTGATCATCAACATGCATAAACAGGCGGAGAAATTTGGGACGCGATTTTCCTATGCCGAGGTGACGGATTTCGACGGCAGCAATGAACACGTGCGGATCAAAGCGGACGACGAATGGTTGGAGACGCAGGCGCTCATAATTGCGAGCGGCGCATCCGCGCGCTGGCTTGGCTTGGAAAACGAGGAGAAGCTGATCGGCCATGGCCTAACGAGTTGCGCCACCTGCGACGGCGCGTTTTACAAAAAGGTCCCGGTTTGCGTAGTTGGCGGCGGCGATTCGGCCGCGGAAGAATCGCTCTTCCTGACGCGGTTCGCATCGAAGGTGTATCTCATCCATCGACGCGATAAGATGCGCGCATCGCAGATCATGCAGGACCGGGTGTTCGGGAACAAAAAGATTGAACCGATCTGGAATACGGTCGTGACGAAATACATTCCGGATGAAAAAGGCGAGATGCGCGCGGTGACGTTGCGCAATGTGCAGACCGGAGAGGAAAGCGAGCTGCCGGTCGCGTGCGTGTTTGTGGCCATCGGGCATGACCCAAACACACAGGCTTATCGTGGCAAGCTGGAGGCAGATCGAGACGGCTATTTGATCGCGACACGCCTAGTGGAGAGCAAACATCCCGGCGTTTTTGTTGCGGGCGATGTATCCGATCGGGTTTACAAGCAAGCTGTCACCGCAGCGGGGACCGGCTGCGCGGCAGCAATGGAAGCCGAGCGGTATTTGGCCGAGCGGGAGAAATAACGGACTGGTTGCAATCGCCGCGTCTTCAAGGAAAACCGCCGTTGCGCGAACGAGATCGCAAATCGCAAATCTCGTGAAGATCTGTGACGTGACGCAGTTTTACTCGCCGCTGAGTGGCGGGGTGAAACGGTACGTGCACGAGAAGGCAGCCTACATCGAAAGGCATACGCCGGAGAACGAGCACGTGCTCATCGTGCCGGGGCCGCAAACAAACGTGCGGTCGATCGGGCGAACGCGGCTTTACTCAGTGCATTCGCCGCTTGTCTCCCGAACCTCACAGTATCGCGCGCTGCTGAATTTACGCGCGATCGAAGAAATTATCGCCCGGGAACAACCGGACATCCTTGAGTCAAGCGACCCTTATCAGGTCGGGTGGAAAGCGCTGCGCGTAGGCCGCGCGCTGGGCGTTCCGATTATCGGATTTTACCACTCGCATTTTCCGGACGCGTATCTTCGCACGACGGCGGAACGTTTCGGCCAGCGCATGACTCGTGCGGCCCTCAGTTTTTCGGAGCGATACGTTCCATACCTTTACAATCAGTTCGCCGCCACCATCGTGGCATCGGAAAGTCTTGCCGCTATCTTGCGCCGATGGGGAGTCGAGAACGTGCAGGTCGTGCCGCTTGGCGTCGATACGGATGTGTTTTGCCGCCGCAGCGACGGAATCGCGCGGACGCGCGCCGCTCTAGGGGTGGCGACCGATCAGAAGCTGTTGCTTTACGTAGGGCGTTTGGCGAAAGAGAAAAACACCGCCCTTCTGTTCGACACATTCGAGCTGCTGCATCGCCGGTGCGCGGGGGATTTCCATCTGCTCGTGATTGGCGATGGACCTGAGCGCAACCGCTTGCTGCAGGCGCAAAAACGCACCGGTGGCGATATCACGTGGATCCAATACTGCGCTGAAGCGCGCGAGCTTGCGCGCTGTTA
>DASQXY010000301.1:0-6720 GCA_035639455.1 Chthoniobacterales bacterium
CCGCTGCTTTGGAACGGTTGCAGTCGGACGTCCGTCAACAATTCGGCCGCGGAGAAAAAGTATGAACTCCAACGCTCAAAGGAAATAGTCGCTATTGTTCTCTGTTTCCAGAGCGGGTCTGGCGCGGCGTGGAGAAACAGAGAAAGGTCCAACACTCAGCGTCGAACTTCCAGCGTCCAATGGAGAGGAGGGCTTCGATTTGCACATTCGCTGTTCGGCGTCAGATGTTCGGTGTTTTCTTCCTTGCGCCAAACCGGAGCCTACGGGGCTCGAACCCGCAACCTCCGCCGTGACAGGGCGGCGCTCTAACCAATTGAGCTAAGGCTCCTCAGGAGAAGCGCACTGTAGTGGCGGGCGTCACGGCCCGCAAGATTGACCCGCGTTCACCAAAGGGTACCAGGAGATGAGAATTGCCCAACATCGACATCAGACGTGCGTTTGGCACAAACGCCGCTACAGCATCCCTCGCGACATCAAATGAACAATTTGGTTGAACATTATGAGGACGCGCCGCGTCGAAGGTTTGCCAAATTTCACGGAAAAGTTATAATCGCACTCGATTTGGGATTGGTCGGGGCAGAGCAGCGATGAGCGACGAGCGCAGCAAAGAACCCGCAGAGGCCGGCGAGGGCGCGCCCGATCTTCCGCTCCTCGAGCAATTCGATCGCATCATTGCTTGCATTCCGCCCGGCGACCCCATTCGCCGCGAGCTGCTTGAGGTTCGCTCTGAAATCTGCGACCGCGAAGAAATGGTTGTTGAGGCGCGGCGCATGATCGAGAAGCTGGAGGATGTCATCAAGAAAGTGACCTCACCGGCGAACCGGATCGGCACGTTTCTCGGTGCGATCTCAAAAGACACGGCGCATATCGTAGTCGGTGGCGCCGATTACTATTGCAATGTCGACCCGCGGATACCGCTTGCGAAGCTGAAAAAGGGCACGCGCGTTTTAGTGAATGAAGCATTTGTCATCGTCGGGGATCTCGGCTTCGAAACGGCAGGGCCGGTGACAAAGATCACAGAGGTGATCGGCACGGAACGCTTGCGCGTTGGTTCTGAGCACGGACTGCATTCGATGGTGCTGCAGCGTTCGGCGGATCTCGCAACATCGACGTTGAAGACGGGCGATGAAGTGCGCGTCGACTCCAATTACCGCATGGCGTTGGAGATGCTGTCAACGCCGCAATCGCAGGAACATTATCTCGATACGGTGCCGGACCTTCCGTGGGAAAAGGTCGGTGGCCAGGAACAGGCACTTACTGCAATCAAGGACGCGATTGAACTACCACTGTTGCATGTCGATCTGTTCAAGAAATTTCAACACGCCACGCCGAAAGGTTTTCTCCTCTACGGCCCGCCCGGTTGCGGCAAGACGCTCATCGGCAAAGCGACGGCTTACAATTTAACGAAACAACTCCGGGAAAAAGTGGGCGAAGACGTGTGCGAATATTTCATGCACGTGAAAGGTCCGGAGATCCTGAACATGTGGGTCGGTGAGTCGGAGCGAATGGTGCGCGAAATCTTTGCGACTGCTCGCGAAAAGCGGCGCGAAGGGTTCATGCCCTTTCTTTTCATCGACGAGGCGGAATCGATCCTCGGCACACGCCGCGCGTCCCGTTACTCAAACATTCTGTCCACATTGGTGCCGATGTTTTGCTCGGAAATGGACGGCATCGAGTCGCTCCACGATGTCGTGATTATCCTGGCGTCGAATCGCGCCGATTTGATCGATCCCGCCATCCTTCGGCCGGGGCGGATCGACCGAAAGATCAAAGTGAACCGCCCGAACAAAGAAGGGGCGCGGGACATTTATCGAATTTACCTGACCAACGATCTGCCATACGACGGCGCATTAACCAAAGAGAGCGCCGGTTTGAGCGAAGCAATCGACCGGTTGATCGATCGCTTGCTGGAACATCAATTTGCCCGGCGCGAAGAAAATAAGTTTCTGGAAGTAACATTGCGCAGCGGACGCAAAGACATTCTTTACCGCAGCGATCTGATCAGTGGAGCGATCATCGCGTCGGTGGTTGAGCGGGCGAAGGCGATCGCAATCAAACGCGCCATCGCCACGCAACAAGAGGAAGGCATCCGCGAGATGGATTTGAACCTTTCGTTCGACGCCGAGTTCAGCGAGAACGACATCTTCCCGCCGACCGACGTGACCGAGGATTGGTTGAAGCTGATCGATTACGATCCGGAAAACGTGGTGAAGATTGCGCCGGTTAGATCAATCGCCGACGCGAAGGTGCATCCTGGCTCCGGAGTCATTTGATTGCAATCGGCTGACGCATGAAGCGCGTCTTCGGACTGGAGACCGAGTACGGCATTACCGTTAACGGTACCGACAATGTCGATGTGGTACACGAGTCAATCGAGCTCGTCCGCCGGTATACGGATCATGGGGCGCTGATGAAGTGGGATTATGAGCTGGAGGATCCGCACCTCGACGCACGCGGCTTTCGCGCCCGTCAGTTACTTCAGGACACGGACGAGTCGGCCTACTATGAGATCGACAAAAACCGGCCGCTGAGCTTCGAAGAAATCAAAAGCGATCTCGTGCTCTCAAACGGCGCGCGTTTTTACAACGACCACGCGCACCCGGAATACTCGACCCCGGAGTGCACGGCGCTCAAGCAGATCGTGGCGCAGGATAAGGCGGGCGAACGCATCCTGATGGAGTGCGCGCGCCGACGAAATCTGAAACTGCAGGCGGGCCACGACGTCCGTATTTACAAAAACAACACTGATTTCGTCGGCCACAGTTACGGTTGTCATGACAACTACCTGATGAGCCGCAGTATCGCATGGGATCGGCTCGCCACGTCAGTCCTCCCGTTTTTAATTACGCGCCAGATTTTCGCCGGCGCCGGCAAAATGGGCGTGGAAGCGGAGAGCACCGCGAGCCAGCCGGGTGTCTATCAAATTTCGCAACGCGCCGATTTCTTCAGTGTCGTGGTGAGCATCGATACGATGAACCGGCGGCCGCTCATCAACACGCGCGACGAACCGCACGTGGACGCGAGTCGGTATCGGCGTTTCCACGTCATCCTAGGCGACTCGAACATGAGTGAGTGGGCAACGGCAATGAAGATTGGGACAACTGCGCTCGTGCTCGATTTGATCGAGCGCGGTGCAGCGCCGCAGTTGGAAATCGCACAGCCCGTCGACGCGAACAAATCGATCAGTCGTGATCCGACCTACGATTGGATCATCGAGTTGAAGGACGGCCGTAAAATCTCAGCCATCGATGTGCAACGAATTTACCTTCGCGCCGCCAGCAACACGGCTCCCTCAGAAACCGGGTCGGCCGCCGAGTTCGATGAAGATCGGCAATGGATTTTGCGGGAATGGGAGAATGTGCTGAACGATTTGGAGCGCGACCCGCTCTCCACACGTGACCGTGTCGATTGGGCGGCGAAAAAATTCTTGCTCAATACGCTGCAGCAAGAAGAGACGCTCAGTTGGACTGATCCGTGGCTGCAATCTGTCGACCTCGCGTACCATGATGTTGATCTTGAACGCGGCCTCTATCACGAGCTGGTTCGACTCGGCTCAATGCGGCGCGTCGTGACTGAAGACGAAATCAAGAACGCCATTTTTACACCGCCAGAAACCACGCGTGCATTTTTCCGCGGCCGCTCGGTTGCGCGGTTCAACGACGAGATCGCGTCGATTCAATGGGACGAGATCGTCTTCGCGCACAAGTCGCAGATGCGCCGGATTCCACTCCCCGAAGCAGCCATGGACGCGCGCCTGGACGCGCTCAATCACGCCGCCCGCAACGGCAAGGATTTCGGCGAATTCATCCGCGCTGTCGCCGAAGTGGGCTGAAAAGACGCTCCCCGCGCCATCGCAATCCCGCGGAGACGCCGAGGGATCTCACGTTGGCGATTGATGACAGAAACAAAGTTGCGTGGCACCGCGCGAGTAGAAGAGATCGTTCACGCCGCTCAGGAACACGCCGCGGGATCGCCCGTGATGTAGAACGCGATCTTACGACCAGGTGATCAGCCGCAGTTCGTGCGCTTGCATCAGGTGCTGGTGGATGGGGAGGACGCGCACGCTGAAACCGTAGGTGCCACTTTCGGAGGCAGGCACCGTGCCGTGGTAAATAAAACTTCCGTCGCCGTTGCGGCCGCTTTCGTTCAGCACCGTCACCGACGCATTTTTCACGCCCCCGTCTTCCGCTTCGCCGTGGTAGGCCTCGACTCGGACGTGATTCGGATCGACCGCGCCGAGATGAATCCGCGCTGTAATCTGGAGCGCTTCGCCCACGGAAATGTTTTGCCGGTCTTCGTTGCCAACCTGCACCTCCTGAATGCGCACCTGCGGCCAATCCTTGCGGATCTGCGCTTTCCACTGGCTCAGCTCCGTCGCCGCCGCGCAGCCATCGCGCGAGAAATCCTCGTGCGATTTCGCGGCCGGAATGTAAAGGCGCTCGGTGTATTCTTTTACCATCCGGTGCGTATTGAACAATGGCGTGACACTGCGGATCGATTCGCGCATGAACTGCAGCCAAGCGAGCGGTAGTTTGCCGTCCGGCTTGGCATAATAAAGCGGCACGATCTGGTTCTCGAGCAGTTGGTAGAGACTGTTCGCGTCGACTTGGTTTTGAAATTCGGCCGTGCCGTCGGCGACATCGGCGCCGATGGCCCAGCCATTGGTAGCGTTGTAACCTTCCCGCCACCACCCATCGAGCACGCTGAGATTGATCGCTGCGTTTGGCGCCGCCTTCATTCCGCTCGTGCCGCTCGCTTCCAATGGACGCAAGGGATGATTCAACCAAAGATCGACACCTTGCAGGAGGCGCCGTGCGATGTAGCTGTCGTAATCTTCAACGAAGACGACGCGATGTTCGAGCTCCGCTTCGCGGATGAATCGATATACTTCCTGGATCAGCGCCTTACCTCCTTCGTCCCTAGGGTGCGCCTTGCCGGCAAAGATGAATTGCACCGGCCGAGTCGTGTCTGTGAGCAGGCGACGCAAACGTTCCTTGTCGGTGAACAACAGTATCGCGCGCTTGTAGGTGGCGAAACGCCGCGCGAACCCGATGGTTAGAATTTCCGGATCCAGAATGTGACTGACGTTGCGGCTCGTTTCGGGCGAATCGCCGATGCGCTCTCGGTGTTGTCGGATACGCTCGCGCACGAAGTCGACCAACCGGCGCTTGAGGTTTTGGTGCGTATCCCATAGTTGCGCATCGGGAATGTCGATGACGCGCCTCCAAAAATCCGGCTCGGTGAGATGTTCCTCCCAATCACCCAGGTAACGCCGATAGAGGGCAGCAAATTCCGGCGCGACCCACGTTTTGGTATGAATCCCATTCGTGATGCTTGTGATGGGAACTTCCTCGACCGGCACACCGGCCCAAACATCTCGCCAAAGCGCACGGCTCACTTCACCGTGCAATTTGCTTACACCATTGCTGTGCCGGCTCATGCGCAAGGCGAGGATGGTCATGCTGAATTCATTGCCGGGATTGACACTCGCCTGACCAAACTGGAACAGTTCGTCGAACGGCAGCTGCAATTCTTTGGCGAAACCTCCGAAATATTTAAACATCACATCGCGCGGGAATAAGTCGTTGCCGGCAGGAACCGGCGTATGCGTTGTAAAAACGTTGGCTGCGGCGACGAGTTGGAGCGCAGCGTAAAAATCGAGCTTCTTCTCGATAACGTTGAGACGAATCCGCTCGAGCGCGAGGAAGGCCGAGTGGCCTTCGTTCATATGAAACACTTCCGGCTCAACCCCGAGAGCGCTCAATGCTTTCACCCCGCCGATGCCCAGCATGATCTCCTGCCGCATTCGCATCTCGAGATCGCCGCCGTACAATTCCGCTGTGATCAAGCGGTCTTCAGCGCTGTTTTCTGAAACGTCGGTGTCGAGCAGGTAAAGCGGGACGCGCCCGACCTGCAACTGCCATACTTTCGCGAACACATCTCGATCGAGAATGCGGACAGAAATCAGCAGTTTTGAATCACTGCGCCGCACTTCCCGGATCGGAAGATGGTGAAAGTTCTGGTTCAGATTGATTGCCTGTTGTACGCCGTCTTTATCGATCTCCTGTTTGAAATAACCGTGCCGATAAAGCAGTCCGACACCGACGAACTTTAAGTCGAGATCGCTCGCTGACTTGCAATGGTCGCTCGCGAGAATGCCGAGGCCGCCGGAATAGTTTGGGATCGACTCGTGAAAGCCGAACTCGGCCGAAAAATAGGCCACCGGCTTATGGATAGCACTGCCTGCACCGGTTTTGCCGTAGGTGTCCTTTCGGCTCACGTACTTTTGGAATGCGTCGAAAACCTGCTTCAGCTCGCGCAGAAAAGCTTTGTCTTGCGCCAGTTCCTCCAGCCGCGCCTGGCGCGAAAGCTGGAGCATCCGTACGGGATTGTGATTTGTCCGGTTCCACAGGTCGGGATCGAGATGGCGGAAAAGCCGTCTTGCGGCCGGCTCCCACGTCCACCAGAGATTAAAGCTCATCTCGCGCAGCGGCTCGAGCGCCGCGGGCAACGTCGGCGTGACGTTATAGGTCTGGAAAGTCGGCATGGGGAACTGGGACGGGACTTAAGTCGGAAAAGCTAACCCAGCAAGCGGCACGGGCGGTTGGCGAGCTTCCACGCTATCCTCGCACTGCATAAGACGCGCCACACGATGCTTCGTCGAGCGAATGAACAAAAGCGCGATCGCCCCAAGCCACGCGATTGAAAAAAGAAATGAAT
>DASQXY010000302.1:0-7613 GCA_035639455.1 Chthoniobacterales bacterium
AAGATGAAGGCGGAGATCGTCCGGATTCTAAAGGACGAGGGCTACATCTCCGATTACTCGCTCGATACGAGCGCCGCCCATCCGCGGCTCAAGATCACAAACAAGCTGGTGAACGGAGCAAGTGCGATTACCGGGCTGCGACGCGTGAGTCGCCCCGGGTTGCGTCGTTACGTCGGCGCGGACGAAATCCCGCGCGTGCTCGGCGGGATGGGCGTGGCGATTCTCTCCACCTCGCGCGGCGTGTTGTCGGGCCGCGAGGCACGGAAACGAAAAGTCGGTGGCGAATTGCTCGCCTACGTTTGGTAGCGTTTAACGAATCACGAATCCATGTCGCGAATCGGAAGCAAAGCGATTGACGTTCCCGAGAAGGTCAAAGTCAACGTTGACGATGCCGGCGCGGTCGCCATCGAAGGGCCGAAGGGCAAGCTCGGCTGGAAATTGCCGCGCGGCATTTCCGCGAAGATCGATAACAGCAAAATCACCCTGGCACGTTCAGCGGAGACTCACAGCATGAAAGCCTTGCACGGACTTTCCCGCGCGCTCATCAACAACATGGTCGAGGGCGTAAGCAAGGGATTCACTAAGGAATTGGAGATCGAGGGGGTTGGCTTCAGGGCCGCCGTGCAGGGTCAAAACCTGAACCTGAGCCTCGGCTTTTCCCATCCGATTTCGTTTCCGATTCCAAAGGACATCAAAATTACAGTGACCGAGAACACTAAGGTTTCGATCAGCGGTATGGACAAAAAAACCGTCGGGCAAGTTGCCGCGGACATTCGGCGCTTCTATCCACCGGAGCCATACAAGGGCAAGGGCGTCCGTTACGCGGGCGAGCAGATTCGGCGCAAGGAAGGCAAGACCATCCAGTAACATGGCCACCTTCAATCGCAAAGCTGCGCGGGAGCGCTTACATCGCCGGATCCGGAAGAAGATTTCCGGAACGGCGGAGCGCCCGCGTTTGGCGATTCATTTTTCAGGCAAACACGTTTACGCGCAGGTCATCGATGATGATGCGGCGCGAACATTAGTTGCAGCTTCGACCACGCAGAAGGAACTCCTCGGCAAAAATAAGCCGGCTGCAAACCGCGCAACCGCGGAGGTAGTCGGCAAACTCATCGCTGAGCGTGCGAAGGCGAAGAAGATCGAGAAGGTGGTTTTCGATCGCGGCGGGTTTCAATACCAGGGCAGAGTGAAAGCCTTGGCTGACGCGGCACGCGAGGGAGGATTGCAGTTTTAGCTATGGCACAACCGACCGGCGGCCGAAGGCCAGATCGCAATCCGGATAGAGCTCCCGGCGCGAAAGGCGACACGACGGAAAGAGTGGTGTTTATCAATCGCTGCGCCAAGGTAGTTAAGGGCGGACGGCGTTTCAGTTTTAGCGCGCTGATCGTCGCAGGCGACCACGATGGCATGGTCGGTTACGGTTTCGGCAAAGCCAACGAAGTGTCGGAAGCAATCCGCAAAGCTTCGGAAGCGGCGCGCAAATCGATGCAAAAAGTTTCACTGCACGAAAACACGATTCCCCATGAGACGATCGGCGAGTACGACGGCGCACGGGTGTTACTGCGGCCGGCCTCGCCGGGAACTGGTGTCATCGCCGGTGGCGGGGTGCGCGCGGTTGCGGAAGCCGCCGGAATCAAAGACGTGCTCGCGAAGTCGTTAGGCTCGAGTAATCACGCGAATGTCGTCAAGGCGACAATCGCCGCCCTCCGTGCGTTACGGCGACGCGATGAGATTTTGAAGGTACGCGGAATCCGTGGTGATGGGAGTGCCGCCGCCACACCGGAGCAGACACCATGATGCGGTTGCACAACTTGCGCCCGCGTCCAGGAGCGCGGCATCGAGTCAAACGCCTTGGCTGCGGTGAAAGCTCCGGCCACGGCAAAACGAGCGGCAAAGGTCACAAAGGACAGAAGGCGCGCTCGGGTGGAAGCATCCGGCTCGGATTCGAAGGTGGTCAGATGCCTCTGATTCGTCGCTTGCCAAAGCGCGGTTTCAACAATGCCGCATTCCACAAGCGCTACGCGATCGTGAATCTGGATGACCTTGGCCAGTTCAAAGCCGGCGCGACTGTAAACGAACAGGCATTGCGCGAATCAAAACTGGTGCGCGGCAATTTTGACGGCATCAAAATCCTCGGTGATGGCGAGTTGAAGCACGGCCTGACAGTTGAGGCGGATAAGATCAGCGCGTCAGCGCGCGAAAAAATCGAGAAAGCTGGTGGGAGTGTGACGGTGCGGGAAGCGCGAACGCTTCGCCAGCTTTCGGCAGAGCAAGATGCCGACGTTCGAGCCTTGGAAACTCAGGCCGCAACAGCCGAAGAAAAGCGCAACGCAACATCGGCAACTAAACGTCCCGCCAAGGCTAAAGCTGAGCCGAAAAAGAAGACTTCTCGAAAGAAGTAGCGGATGCTCTCGGCGTTTCTAAACACGGTCAAGATACCGGAGTTACGCCGGCGGATTTTGTTCACGCTTGCCGTCATCGTGATCGTGCGATTGGGCGCGGCGATCACGACCCCAGGTGTCAATCAGGCGGTGTTGCAGGAATGGTTTCGAAGTGCGCTGACTGAAAAATCTGGCGGCAGCGTCGCGGCGCTATTCAATCTGTTCAGCGGCGGTGCGCTGGAGAACTGCGCCATCTTTTCCCTCGGCATCATGCCTTACATCAGTGCGTCGATCATGATGCAGTTGCTTACCGCCGTCATCCCGCAACTCGGTCGCATGGCCCGCGAAGACGGCGGGCGCCAGAAAATCATGCAATTGACGCGCTACGCGACAGTTGGTTTGTGCATTTTCCAAGGGTACCTGCTCGCGATCTCATTTCAGCACCCCGAGTCGTATCACACGATGCTGCCGGGAATTACCGACACGATTCGCAACATGGGCGTGCCGCTGGTTGAGGATCCGGGCTGGACGTTCCGGATTATCACCATCATTTCAATGACCACGGGCACGTTGTTTTTGATGTGGCTTGGCGATCAGATCACCGAGCGCGGTATCGGCAACGGTATCTCGCTTATCATCACCGTCGGGATTGTCGCGCGGCTGCCAGCAGCACTGGCGCAAGCTTGGAAAACATTTGTTCCGTCATCTCAAACCGGAACTAGTCAGGTGAACCCGGCCATCCTCGTGTTGATGGTGGCATTTTTGTTCATTGTCATCGCGGCGGTGATCGCGATTACGCAGGCGCAACGGAAGGTTACGGTGCAGTACGCCAAGCGAGTCGTCGGGCGCAAGATGTACGGCGGCCAAACGCAATACATGCCGTTGAAAGTGAATTACGCCGGTGTGATGCCGATCATCTTCGCCTGGGCACTGCTCTTGTTTCCGACCACGATCGTCGGCTTCGCATTTAAGAACAGCCCGACCGCAGCGCGAATCGCGGCGGCGCTCTCGACCGGCTGGCCACACTATGTCGTGCTCGCGGCGATGATTTTCTTCTTCAGTTATTTCTGGGTGGCGACGCAATTTCAGCCGGCACAGATCGCCGACGATCTGAAAAAGTACGGCGGCTACATTCCGGGCGTGCGACCAGGCGAACCAACTTCGAAGTTTCTCGATTACACCATGACCCGGCTGACATTCGCCGGCGCGGTGTTCCTGACCCTGATTGCGGTGTTGCCGAGTTTGCTCAGCCAGGGATTGAACGTGCCGACGATCACTGCGCAATTTTTTGGCGGCACGAGCCTGCTTATTGTCGTCGGCGTCATGCTCGACACGATGCGGCAGGTGGAAACGCATCTAATCCAGCGGCATTACGACGGTTTCCTGCGCAAAGGACGAATCCGCGGGCGCGCGTTTGACCGTGCCACTTATGCACGCGGTGAAGCCGCGGCAGGCGGTGTGTTGATGTGGCTGTATGTCGGCATCGCCGTCGTGATCATTGGCGGGGTCGCGGCTTTTCTCGCCAATAAGTGAAACGGCGACTGGTCTTGTTAGGCGCGCCGGGATCCGGCAAGGGCACGCAGGCCGAGATGATCACACGCCAATTTGGCATACCCGTGACATCGCCCGGTGCGATCTTGCGGCGGGAAAAAGATCTCGGCACGCCGCTAGGGCTGCAAACGGCGGAGATTATTCAGCACGGCGGCTTGGTTTCAGATGAGATCATCATCGAATTGATCGAAGACTGGCTGCGCCTGCACGGCAGTCACGGCTTCGTGTTTGATGGATTCCCGCGCACGCGTCCGCAGGCCGAAGCGTTGTTGTCGATCTTGAAAAGATTGCGCACGGCGCTCGACCTCGCGATTTGGCTTGAGGTGTCGGAACAGACGGTGCGCGACCGCATCTCGGGACGACTGCAATGCCGCAGCTGCGGGTTTGTGACGAGTGCGACGAGCGCGCATTTCGCCGATCGACCCGTTTGTCCCTATTGCGATGGGCGCTTAGAGCGACGCAGCGATGACGATATCGCTGTTTTGCAAAAGCGACTCGCCGAATTCAACACCAAGACACAACCGCTCGCCGATTTTTACAGCAAAATGTCGATCTTGCATCGGATCGATGGCAATCGCAGCCGGGAGGCCGTGTTCGCGGACATTTCGCGCCTGATCGAAGATAAAGTGCCGGCATGATCCCGATCAAAAGCGCGCGCGAAGCGGATAAGATGCGGGAGGCGTGTCGCACGGCCAGTGACATTCTCGATCGTGTAAGGGAACTCGTACGCCCAGGAATCACGACAAAGGAAGTCGACGAAGCGGCCGCTGATTTTATGGAGGAGGCGAAAGTGAAAAGCGCATTTCTTGGCTACCACCTCGGGCACCGCGTTTTCCCCGGAAACATTTGCATTTCGGTGAACGACGAGATCATTCACGGGATTGGCAGCCACCGGCGCATTCAATACGGCGATATCGTCAAGCTCGACATCGGCATCATTCAAGCGGGTTGGGTAGGGGACAACGCTACGACCGTTGCCGTCGGCGTGGTGGACGATCGCACCGAGCGCCTGTTGCGGACGACGGAGACAGCACTCGACCGCGCGATAGCTGTGGCGTACGCCGGCCGCCGTCTCGGTGACATCGGCGCGGAGATCGAGGACGAAGCGCGGCGAAATCGTTTCACAGTCGTGCGCGAATTCGTCGGTCATGGCGTCGGCCGCAAACTGCACGAAGAACCGCAGATCCCGAACTACGGCCGGCGCGGTAGCGGGTCAAAACTCAAACCCGGCATGACATTGGCAATCGAGCCGATGATCAACGCGGGCACCGAATCGGTCATTCTGCTCGACAACGGTTGGACGGCTTGCACCGCCGATGGAATGCCGTCCGCGCATTTCGAGCACACGGTTTTAATCACGAAGGACGAGCCGGAAATTTTGACATGGCGCGCAAAGACGCAATTGAAGTAGAGGGTACGGTGGTCGAACTGCTGCCCAATACCATGTTTCGCGTCGAGTTGCCAAACGGCCATCGCGTCCTGGCACACATTTCTGGGAAGATGCGGCTCCACTTCATCCGCATCTTGCCAGGGGACAAAGTTATGCTAGAGATTTCTCCCTACGATTTGTCGAAGGGGCGGATCACTTACCGCCAGAAATGACAACGCGGACGTGCCGCCGCGGTTTTCGCTAACATCGACAATCACCTTTTATGAAAGTGCGACCATCAGTAAAAAGACTTTGTGCCAGTTGCAAGATCGTGAAGCGAAAAAACGTGGTGCGCGTGATCTGCAAAAATCCGCGGCACAAACAGCGGCAAGGATAAACTCTGTTAAACGACTCAACGATTCGGATTCAAAAATATGCCCAGATTACTTGGAGTTGAAATTCCCGCGGACAAGCGGATCGAAGCGTCGCTCACCTACATTTACGGGATCAGTTTCCCGACGGCCAAGCGTGTTCTCGAGCAGACCAGCATCGACCCGAACACGCGCGCCAAGGACCTGACGCCGCAGCAGTTGAACGAGATCATCCACGTAATCACGAACAACAAAATTCCGATTGAGGGCGATCTCCGGCGCGAGGTGCAGGGCAATTTGAAGCGGCTGCAGGCAATCAATTGCTATCGCGGGATTCGTCATCGCCGCGGTTTACCCGTTCGTGGTCAGCGCACATCGACAAACGCGCGCACGCGCAAAGGTCCGCGGAAGACAGTTGGCGTGATCCGGAATCCTGAGGCTAAGGCCGGAAAAGTTTAATCATGGCTGAACCAAAACTCGCGACCAAACCAAAGGCGGAGAAAAAGCCCGCAGTGAAAGCAGCTGATCCCGAAAAACCGACTCCGCAAGCAGCAGCAGAGGAAGCGAAACCAGCAAAGAAGCCAGCGAAGGCTCGCAAGGAAGAAGGGACCGTCGCGCAAGTGCCGCCGGAGTCTCTATCGCTAACGGGTGACGACATCGAGCCGGTTAAAATCATCAAAGCAAAAGGGAGCAAAAACGTTCACTCCGGCATCGCGCACGTGCTTGCGACGTTCAATAACACGATCGTCACGATTACCGATCTGACCGGCAAAGTGATCGGTTGGTCGAGCGCCGGTAAAGTTGGGTTCAAAGGGTCGCGCAAGAGCACCGCTTACGCGGCGCAAATGGTGGCGCAGGACGCCTCACGTCAAGCGATGGGCCATGGGTTGAAAGAAGTGGAAGTGCGTGTGAAAGGCCCAGGTGCCGGGCGTGAGTCGGCAGTGCGCGCATTGCAAGCTGTCGGCCTCGATCTCACGGTGATCAAAGACGTCACGCCCGTTCCGCACAATGGCTGCCGCCCGCCGAAACAGCGCCGCGTCTAACTCTCGGCTTCAACGTTTCAACGATTCCCCATGGCTAGATACATCGGACCGAAAACGAAGGTTAGCCGCCGTTACGGTGTACCAATCTTCGGCTCATCGAAATCGCTTGAGCGGAAAAATTACCCGCCCGGGATGCACGGGCCGAAAGGCGCGCGTCGTAAGCAGTCGGATTATGCTATCGCGCTCGGTGAAAAGCAGAAGCTGCGTTATCAGTACGGCCTGCTTGAGCGCCAGTTCCGCCGCATCTTCCAGAATGCATTGCGCAAGCGTGGCGTCACTGGTGAGACGCTGTTACAGCTTCTCGAGACGAGGATCGATAACGTCGTGTTCCGGCTGGGTTTCGCGAACACTCGCGCAGCAGCACGCCAACTCGTGTCGCACGGCCACGTGCTCGTGAACGGGCGCACGGTCAATGTCGCTTCCTACAACGTGAAAGCTGGCGACGAGATCATGATCAAAGACAAACCGAAATCGCGTCAGCTCGTCGTGCGCAATCTCGATCTCACGCAGATCGTACCGGTCCCGGAGTGGCTGACGGTCGATCGTGACGCGCTCAAGGGCAAAGTCGCGCACATTCCATCGCGCGAGGAAATGCAGCCCATCGTCAACGAACAGTTGGTCGTCGAGCTGTACTCGCGCTAGACCATTTCTTCCAGAAACTCGAGCGCCTTGTCGTAACTTTTGCGGCTGAGATAGTGCGCGAGCTGCGGATTGATCGGGCGGGGCAGGGCGGCCTCTAATCTATCGATCTTTTCGGAGGCTGCTTTGAGGCGCGCAATGTGCGCCGATTCGTTGCGCCGGCTTTGTGCGTCTCGAATGATGGCACGGCGCTCGCGCAGAGCGTGGGCTAGATCGACAAATGCGTTTTGCATCGGAGTTCAACCACCAATCAACACAA
>DASQXY010000303.1:0-7159 GCA_035639455.1 Chthoniobacterales bacterium
CAAAGCTGGGGATTGGAGTCGACGAGATTCTGGAGGCAGTCGTCTACCGGATTCCGCCGCCGCAAACGCCACCGGACGAAACCTTGCGCGCGCTCGTGTTTGATTCGGTGTTCGATGTTTATCGCGGCGTCGTCGGTTACGTGCGCGTCGTGTCCGGCTCGATGGAACCAAATCACCCGATTAAACTGATGAGCAATGACGCCCGATACGAAATCAAGGAAGTAGGCGTATTCACGCCAAAGATGCAGCCGCAGCCGCAAGTACAGGCCGGTGATGTCGGTTATTTCATCGCGAACATCAAATCGACCGCAGACATGAAGATCGGCGACACCATTACCGACCAGCGCAACCCGGCGCGCGAACCGCTGCCGGGGTTCCAGGAAATCCATCCGATGGTCTTCAGCGGGATTTACCCGATTAACACCGGCGATTTCGAGCACTTGAAGACGGCAATCGCGAAGCTGCGGTTAAATGACGCGGCGTTCGTTTACATGCCGGAAAGCTCGGTTGCGCTGGGCTTTGGATTTCGGTGCGGCTTTCTTGGCCTTTTGCACATGGAGATCATTCAGGAGCGATTGCGCCGCGAATACAACATGGACATCATCGCGACCTCGCCATCAGTTGTTTACGAAGTGCTTACGACCGCCGGCGAAACGCTTTTGATCGACAATCCGGCACACTTGCCGAATCCGAGCGTGATCAAAGAAATCCGCGAGCCGATTGTGAAAGCCTACGTCCTCTGCCCGAACGGAAATATCGGCGACATCTTGCAGTTGATTCTCGAGAAGCGGGGGCAGCTCCATCACACCGAGACGCTGGACACGCGCCGCGTAATGTTGCAATGCGAGCTGCCGTTGAACGAAATCTTGGTCGATTTTAACGACAAAATAAAATCGATCACCCGCGGCTACGGCTCGATGGATTACGAGCATGCCGGATATCGGGCGGCAAAGCTAGTGAAGCTCGATCTGCTCGTCAACGGCGAGGCGGTCGACGCATTCTCGACGATCGTGCACAAGGATCGCGCCGAGGCGCGGGGACGTCAGCTGGCGGCGAAGCTGAAGGAAGTCATCCCGCGCCAGCTGTACCAAGTCGCGATTCAGGCGGCGATCGGCGGCAAGATTATTGCGCGAGAGAGCGTTTCGGCGTTGCGCAAGAACGTAACGGCAAAATGCTACGGCGGCGATATCACGCGCAAACGGAAACTGCTCGAGAAGCAGAAGGAAGGAAAAAAACGGATGAAGAGCATTGGGAAGATCAACATTCCGCAGGAAGCATTCATCGAGGTGCTGAAAGCGCAGTGAAGACCTGTGATTCGTTACAACGTTGCAACGTTACATCGGACTGCCGATTCAACGTTTTAACGATTCAACGATTTAGCGCGGCGAAGCCTTTCGTCATTCGTAATTCGTCATTCCTCATTTAGCTCATGTTCAGGCGGCGGTACGTTAAGCACAGCAAATTGCTCCTGCGGCATGCGCAAAAGTATTTGCGCTATAAACAGGATCGACTCAGCACAGCCGCACGCGAGGAACTCGGCGGCGCAATGCAAGCCATGCGGGAGGCGCTGCGTTCACGCGATCACACCCGGATCAAGGATGAGGCCGAAGCGCTGGATGCGCGTTTGCACAAACTCATGCCGGTTACCTGGGAATCGCACTGGCGAGAAAATTGCGAGGTCATTCTAGTCGCAGTCGTCGTAGCCGTTGGCATCCGCTCTTATTTTTTACAGCCGTTCAAAATCCCAACCGGCTCGATGCAGCCGACGCTAAACGGGATCATCGGGCGGCCGAGCACGTCACCGCCGCCGAATTTGCTCCGCCAAGCTGCCGAGTTCGTGATTCTGGGCCGCAATTACATTAACGTCATCTCGCGCGAGGATGACGAAGTCGAAGATATCGAGCAAAGGCGATTTTTGTTCTTCTTCACGTTTTCACGGTTGATCTGCCAGCGACAACAATTCCTCATCTACTGTCCGCCAGATCAGTTACGCAACGATTTCAAAGTTGCGATCGGCAATCAGTACAAGCGCGACCAAGTGATCGCCCGCGGTGCCATCGATACCGGAGATCAGGTTTTCGTGGACAAGATTAGTTACAATTTCGTGAAGCCGCACCGCAGCGATGTTTTCGTCTTTCGTACCAATCATATTTTCGGTATCCGCGAAGATCCGGAAACGGGCGCGCCGTTTTACATCAAGAGACTCGCTGGTCTGCCCGGTGACACGTTGCGGATCGCGGCGCCCGCGCTGTACATCAACGGAAAGAAAGCAGAGGCCTTTGGATTTCGGCGCGTTATGCAGGCGAAATCTTCCTATCGCGGCTATGCTAATGGCGGCAACTACCTGTCCCAGCCCGGACAGTCGTTCACCGTGCCGGCGCACGTTTATTTCGCGCTCGGCGACAACAGCCATAACAGTTACGACAGCCGCTATTGGGGACCGGTGCCGGAGGAAAACCTGGTTGGCCGCGGGCTGTTTGTTTACTGGCCGTTCAATCGGCATTGGGGCTTCATTCGTTAGCAGTGGCAATGGAGTGTTGGAGCGATGGAGTAGTGGAGTGTTGACCGACTGCTCACTCCATTACTCCATCACTCTATTGCTCCAATACTCCGTCTCCCTGCCGCGTTTGTACGCGCTGCTTGGGTTCTGCGGCGGCTACGCTTTTGTGATGCTGTTCAACCCGGTGCGCCTCGCATTGCGCGACGGACTTCGCTGCATCACCCGATTCAGTCGCGTTTGGCTGACGTTTGTCGTTCTCGGATTCGCCTACGCAATTTTTCAATTCGCGACTTTTACCCCGATTCACAGCTTCGCCGACCTGGACCTGAACCAGATTGCCTCAATAACACAGTGGTATTGGCCGCGGCTAATCGACGTTTGGCGCGAGATTCCGCTGCCGACATTAGAAGCGGTGGCGGGAATATTCGACAACGCGACTACCACTTATCCGTTGTCCGCCATCGCCGCGGTCCTGATTGTAGCGAATTGGCGTGGAGTGCACCGCGCGCTGTTTCGTGCGCTACGCAAACAGTATCGCTTGGGCGGTTACCTCATTTATCTGGTCGTGCTCGCAAGCGCAGCGGCAACACTGGTCAAGCCGGTAGTCTTTTGGCGCTTACCAGAATGGGTCGGCTTCGCCCCGGCGGCGAAACTGCTGCAGATCTCTGCCACTGTCGACGCGGTGGCGTTCATCTTCGAGTATCTCACGGGTGTTTACATTCAGGTTTATCTCATCACCGTCTGCCTCTTCTGGATCCGAGGTCTGAGTTTTGCGGAACGCGCGTTGCTTCGCTTTGCTGTCCGGCGGTTTAGTCACGTGTTGAAATGGGCGGGGATCGTGGTGTTGCTCAGCACGTTGATCCTGCGCCTGCCGCTGTTGCTTGCTTATTTCATGAACATCCCGCACGTGCTCGATTACTTGCCTGCGCAACGTGCTGCGATGAGCGGACTAATCATTGTCTTTTGCTCGATGCAAATCTCGCTCGCGCTGCATAACGAGACACTTGGTGCTGCGCTGCGGGCACATATCGGATTCATCCGTCGCAATGCGGGAAGCTTCGGATGGTTTCTGCTCATCTGTGCCATGCACTTTTTCTTTATCATCGCGCTCGATGCGGTTATTCGCGCCGCGATCGCCGACCGGCTGCTGGCGCTGCTGATCTGGAAAAGCATCTTCGTTCTATTGCGTGGCCTTGTCACTGGTTGGCTGCTCGCGTCATGGGTGTGCTTGTTCCGGCAATGTGAAACGGGTCGAGTGGATCAAGAGAGTTGGATTCAGTACTGAGCGTGGATCGTGAACGCAGCGAAGATCACTCGCCAGAGCAAGTCGAATCTAGCTTTGGCGTTCTTCGTGCTCGGGCGGGAACGTCGCCGCGACATCACGACGTTTTACGCGTTCTGCCGCGTGATTGATGACATTGTCGACGCATCGCAGCTCACGACCGACGAAAAGGCGCGGCATCTGGCTAGATGGCGACAAATGCTGCGCGCGCCGGTCGATCACGAGCCGGCGCTTGCCCGCGATATGCGCGAGTTGATCGAGAAGTACGCCTTGGAACCGGCCTTGCTCGAGGAAATTGTCGCCGGAGTCGAAATGGATCTGAGTGTTGTGCGCTACGAAACCTTCGACCAGCTGCGCGTTTACTGCTACCGGGTCGCCAGCGCGGTCGGCCTGGTGAGCATCGAAATCTTCCGCTATCGCAATCCCGCATCGAAGGATTACGCAATTCAACTTGGCCTTGCCTTGCAGATGACCAACATCATCCGTGATGTCGGCAAGGATTTGCGCGACGGCCGGATTTATCTCCCACAGGAAGATCTCGCGCGCTTCCATTACGCGGAAGCGGAGCTGCAAAATCGACAGTACAACGAGCGGTTCGTGCGCCTAATGGAGTTTGAAGCCGCTCGCGCGCACGAATTCTTCGGTCGCGCCGCCACGCTGCTACCATCTGAAGATCGGCGCGCCATGGTCGCGGCGGAAACGATGAGCTCGATCTATCGCACCTTGCTGCGACGAATTCAGCGCGACGGATTTCGGGTTTTCGATAAGGATTATCACTTGAGCACAATGGAGAAAGGCAGCCGGATCGCGCTCGCATTGCTGAAGTCATTTTGAATGCAGGCACGCAACCTGCATCAGAGTTTGCCACAACGAAGCAACGGGATCAGTTGTTAAACCTAACATCTCCCCAAAGGCAAAGGTTTATGAAAATCGACAAAACGACAGCATTGGTAGCACTCTCGGCGCTCAACTTATGCGCGCTCGGCTTAAGCTCGTGTGACACTTACGCTGGCCAAGGGGCCGGTTATGGCGCCGCGGCTGGCGCGATCATCGGTGGTGCGACTACCGGGAGAGTCCGAGGAGCAGCCGTCGGCGCGGCGATCGGCGCGGCGAGTGGTGCAATCATCGGAGCAGCGATCTCCCAAGAAGAAGCCGCGCGCTACGGTCCACCGCCGGCCGGCGGTTACCCGGTGGCCCGCTGGAGCGGCACGCCAGGTCTCGTGATCAGCCCTTATCCGCCGCACAATCTGGTAGATGTGCGTGGGATTCCGCACGGCGCCCTCGTGCGCGACCCGTCGACCGGCGGCATCTTCGTTCGGCCGTAGAACCGGGCGAATCAGGCCTAACGAGCGGATCGATTCGGCACGCCCGAGTCATCCGCTCTCTTTTGCAGTCCGTCGACCAGGCGCTGCACTTCCTCTGTCATCCGCAACAACTCCGGCCAGGGGCGATGATAGTTTTCGCCGGGTAACTTCCGGGTCGCGTCAAAGCCCATGTGCGAGCCAACGTTTTGCTCACTCGGCGCGTGATCGAGCGAGTCGCTCGGGTTTTTAATCACGGTCGTGTCACGTGCCGGGTCGGTGTTCGCGCACAGCCGAAACAGAACCTCATTTGTGTCGTGGACGTCGCAGTCCTCGTCCACGACTACGATGTATTTGCTGAACATCATCTGACCCATTCCCCAAAGGCCATGCATGACCTTAAAGGCCTGATATGGATACTGCTTCCGAATGCTGACAAAAACGAGGTTGTGAAAAACGCCTTGGGCCGGAAGCGTCATGTCTACCAACTCCGGAAAATTCATTTTGAACACGGGCAGGAAAATCCGGACGGTCGCGTCGCCGATATAGAAATCTTCCATCGGCGGTTTGCCGACAATCGTCGTTGGGTAAATGGCATCGCGTCGGTGGGTAACGAGGGTGACGTGAAATACCGGATAATCCTCGACCGCAGTGTAGAAGCCAGTGTGATCGCCGAATGGCCCTTCGGGGCGCATCTCGCCAGGCTGGACATATCCTTCAAGCACAAAATCGACATCGGCGGGGACATCGACGTCGATTGTTCTGCAGCGCACTAGCTCGACTGATTTGCGGCGCAAAAAACCAGCAAATAAAATCTCGTCCAAGCCGTCCGGCAGCGGCGCCGTGGCGGCGAATGTGTAAACTGGGTCGCCGCCAAGCGTGACCGCCACCGGCATCCGTTCGCCGCGTTCGTAATAGCGTTTGCCATGGCGCGCACCGACTTTGTGGATCTGCCAATGCATCCCGGTGGTGCGCTGGTCGTAGAGTTGCATTCGATAAACGCCGACGTTACGCGTGCCAGTCTCTGGATCCCGCGTATGCACGTTCGGTAAAGTGATGAAACGCCCGCCGTCTTTTGGCCAACATTTCAGAATCGGCAGATCGGCCAATGAAAACTGACTCGCTTCGCTGTTGTTGATCTTGTGAACGATTTCCTGGCACGGCGCATCCCTCACCTGCTTTGGCTTGGCATGCAGCAGATGAATGCCTTGTTTTAGCAAGCTCCAACCTTCGCGCAGATCGGTCGGGGGTTTTGCCTTTAGGATGAGCTGAATTTCCTGCGCGATCTCATCCACGCTCTCCCGGCCTAAGGCCATGGCGATGCGCTTTCCCGAGCCCATTGTATTGATCGCAACGGGGAACTGCGATGCCCCGCCATCGATTGTCGGCTGTTCGAACAGCAGCGCCTTGCCGCCATTGGCCGATTTCATCTCGCGATCGGCCCATTCCGTGATTACCAGATTGGTGTCCACCGGAATGTCGACCCGCTTAAGCTCTCCTGCACGATCGAGCGCTTCAACAAACTGACGGAACGAGCGATAAGGCATCGCACGTACTGTGCGCCGCGCCCGAATCGAACGCGATCAGAAATTTGGATCAGCGATACGGCCCCGCCAGCATTTGGAACGACACTACCCGCCCGTTTGAAAACGTTACCGTTTTGTACGGCACGGGGATGCTCGGCGGAAAATAGGCGGGATAGAAGAACGGATCGAAGAACGGATCTCCAACGAAAACGAAACTGCGGTGAAAGTGGTGATGAATGCGTGATACGCCGACGAAACCGAAGCTGCCATAGAAGGGATACGGCCCATATGGGTAACCGTATGGATAGCCATAGGGGTAAGCGTACGTATATGTCACATAAACCCACGTCTCGGTCGGCCGACCGCGCATATTACCGACCACTCGCTGATCGGGCGAACCCCACGCCAACCAAACGCCATTCTGCGGCATTCCGGTCCGAATTTGCCCGCGACTGACTAACGCCTGGTCCTGGGCCGAGAGACCCTGGTAGATTTCAGGATGTCCCGAAATTCGCGTTTCAACCGTCGAGCAAGTTGTTAGGAGTAATGC
>DASQXY010000304.1:0-6419 GCA_035639455.1 Chthoniobacterales bacterium
GCCCGAACGAAAATCGAACGCGGCTGCTCTGCGAACCGGCGTCAGCGGAATTGGTGCGCGTATTGCGCAGCGCCAACGTGCGACCGCTTTCGGTGGGCGAAGCTATCATCGCGACCGTCGAGCCGAACGAGGTCATCGTGCTCGAAGAGATCAAACGGCTTGGCTTGGAGTTGCAGGTCATTTTCAACAAAGGGGCCGTCATGGTGCTGCCCACCGGCGTGAACAAGGCGACCGGGTTGGCGTTGGTGCTGAAGGAGATCGATTTGTCGGCGAAGGCAATCGTTGGTATTGGCGACGCGGAAAACGATCACGCCTTTCTCGAGATGTGTGCCATCGGCGTGGCGGTGGCTAACGCCTTGCCAACGGTCAAAAAACGCGCCGACTTGGTCACGCGCGGCGCGCGCGGTGCCGGCGTGATCGAATTGATCGATCGAATCATTGCGACTGATCTCGCTGAAATCAGGCCGCGCCCGCGCGAGCCGCAGCCGATCGCGGCGCAGACATAAACCGCGCGTTCACGCGACGATGATTGTGTATTTCTTGATGACTGGCCGTCGCGGAGTGTCGCGCCAGAGTCGGATGCCCCCAAGCCGCGCATTGCGATTTGAACCGCGACGAATTCCAGCCGGCAAATTTTTCAGGTCGTCGGCACTGCCTCCGCCTATCAGGACGTAATCGGCCAGGAATGCAGCTTTGAGATTAAGCGCAATATCGGCCACGACTTTGGTGCGCTCTGGTGCAGGCAGTTTTTTCAATGCGGCTTTGCTGATTGTGTCTTCGAGTGCGCATTTGTCGCGGTAGCGCAACTGGCCAAGCTCCAGCGGCACAACCACGCCGTCCAGGATCAAGGCGGAGCCAACACCGGTACCAAGACCGAGAAACAACATTCGGCCGCCTTCGTAACTGCCGAGCGCCTGCATCGCTGCATCATTGAGCAGTTTCACCGGTTTGCCGAATGCCTTCCTGAAATCATAGCGCGTCCAGCCATCGCCGAGCTTACCAGGTTCAGCGGCCGGGCGGCCGTGCAGTAGAATGGAGGGGATGCCAATCGAAACGGCGTCGAAGTTCCAATGCCTCGCGATCTGAACCGCACGCTCGCACATTTCTGCAGCCGTCAGTTCCGGACCGGAGCGAAATTTAACCGCTTTGCGCGAGCCTGGCGCATACAGCTTCACATTGCTGCCGCCAACATCGACGACGAGGACGCGCTTTTGCCTTGCCATAGACTCAGTTACGCGTGGATATCCGCCGCGAGCGCTTATTTCTTCGCTAGTTTCGGCGGAAAGAGCCAAAGAAGCTTTCCTTCTTCGGATTCAAAATCGACATCGACCAACGCGACACCAGCCTTGGAAAGTTTGAGCGAGGCGCCGGTCAGTTTCGAAATGACCTTGGTGAAATCGGGTTCGTGACCGACGAGCATCAGACTCTTCGCATGATGGCGCTTCTCGAGCGTTCGCAGTTGATCGATGCCGAAGCCGGGCGCGAGCAATTCGTCCGAGCGCAATTTTATCTTCAGTTCTTCGGCTGCGATCTCAGCCGTTTGCGACGCCCGAGGCAGCGGGCTCGTGACGATCAAACCGGCTCGCAATTTCAATTGAGCAAGGAATTTTGCGACCGCGCGCATCTCTTTTTTCCCGCGCTTGGTCAGCGGCCGTTCGTCGTCAGGCTTTTTCCAGTCCGGCCAATCGGCTTCGCCGTGCCGGAGAAAGTAGAGGTGCATGTCGTTCTTGCGCGTGAGCTACAGGATGTTCCACTTTGGCCGGCGCGTGCGCGGGTCCACTTGCCAGAGCCGCACGCCGCCAAGAAAAGCGTTGCGATTGTGTCCCAGCTCGATCATGTCCGGCAGCGCGTCCAATTTTTTTGCGCCGCTACCGCCGAGCACCACGTAATCGGCGATGAAGGACTTCTTCAGTTGCTCAGCTGCGCGGATTACTTGCCGTCGCCACTCGGTTTCGCCGAGTCGTTTTAGTCCGGCTTTGCCGAGATAGTCCTCAATGACGGCGTCGTCCTGGTAAGGCAGATCGCCCAATTCGAACGGAAGCACGCTCCGCCGCCACACCAAAGTTGATCCAAGTCCGGTGCCGAGCCCGAGAAACAACATTCGTCCTCCGCGATAACTGCCGAGTGCCTGCATGGCCGCGTCATTGACAATCCGAACGGGTTTACGCAATGCCTTCTCGAAATTAAATCGCCTCCACCCGGACCCAAGATTCTTCGGCTCATCCAGGATCCGGCCGTTACGGATAGGCGCCGGAAACCCAATCGATACAGCATCGAATTTCCAATCGCTCAGGAGCGGTTTCATTTGCGCGAGCATTTCACGCGGCGTCAGGTCGGCGCCGGATTCGAACTTTCGCTTTTGTGCACGCGAGAGCATTAGCTTCACGTGCGAACCGCCGATGTCGATCACGAGAATATTTTTCGTCATAGCTATTCCTCGGATGTTGCCCCCGGCTCGCGGTCGTCGCTCGGCGCAACCGGCTTCGGATTTGCCACCGCGATCGGGATCAACTTATCGACGCGCAATCTCTTTCGGGAGCCGTCTGATTTTTTTATGCGTTCACGCGAAACTTCGCGAAATTGCCACTGCGCCTGCCGCCGTGGTTCCGGACCTTCCGGTTTCAAACGCCGGTAGGTGCCATCCGGCTGCAGCTCGCGCGCCTTCACGCGGTCGTTTAAAAACGTCGGGATGATCTCATTAATCATCTGATCACGGAGCGCGGACGTCTCGATCGGGAACGCCACTTCGATGCGCCGGAAAAAATTGCGCGGCATCCAATCTGCGCTCGAGACGTAAACCAGGGGAGCGCCGGCGTTCTCGAAATAATAGATGCGGCTGTGCTCCAGAAAACGGCCGACGATGCTGATGACGCGGATATTGTCGCTCAGGTTCGGGATTTTCGGCCGCAAACAACAAATACCGCGGACGACAAGATCAACAGTCACTTCGGCACATGAAGCCTCATACAGTTTCTCGATAATCTCGTGATCGACCAGCGCGTTCAATTTCGCCACGATCCGCGCCGGCTTACCTGCGCGCGCATTCGCGCACTCGCGCTCGATTGATCGGATGAGCCGCGTGTGCATGTCGAATGGCGCCACCATCAGTTTTTTCAGGCCAGGGTAGCCGGCCAGACCAGTGAGAGTATTGAACACGATCGCGACTTCGTCGGTCAGTTCCGGCTCGCTCGTAAGCAAACTGAAGTCGGTGTAAATTCGGGCGGTGCGCGGATGATAATTGCCCGTGCCCAGATGGACATAACGGCGGAGCCGATCGGGATCGCGCCGGACGATGAGCAGCGCCTTGCAATGCGTCTTCAAGCCGACGACGCCGTAGATGACATGCGCGCCGGCTTCTTCCAGGCGCCGCGCCCATTGAATATTGGTTGCCTCATCGAATCGCGCGCGCAGCTCAACAATCGCGGTCACCTGCTTGCCCGCATTCGCCGCCGCGATCAGTGCCTCGACGATAGGCGAATCGCCGCTCGTGCGATAGAGGGTGATCTTGATCGCGAGCACCTGCGGGTCATGGGCCGCCCTCTCGGTCAATTCGACGATCTGGTCAAAGCTATCGTAGGGGTGATGCAGCAACACATCCTGGCGCCGCAACACTTCAAAGAAATCGACATGCGGGGGAAGGGCCGAATCGCGCGCCGGTTGAAAGGGTCGATCCTTCAGTTTCGCAAACGCGTCGTTCGCCGCCAGCGGCGCGAGATGTGTCATCGAGAGCGGTCCGTCCAGTTTGTAAGCGTCGGTTTCGGACAAATCGAAGAATTCCAAGAGCAAAGCGAGAAAGTCTTTCGGGCAATCAGCTTCCACTTCCAAACGCACCGCGTTACCGCGACTGGAGCGCCGCAGCTCCTGCTCAATCATGCGCAGGAGATTTTCGGCTTCCTCATCGTCGATGTAGAGATCGCTGTTGCGCGTCACGCGAAACGCATGCGCCCCATCGAGAATCAAGCCGGGAAACAACTCGCCGATGTACTCCTTGATCAGCGAGGCGAGATAAACATACTCCCACGGCTCGCCCGCACCCCTGCTTCGCGGCAAGGCGATGAGGCGCGGCACGACGCGCGGGACTTGCACGATGGCGTGCAACGGCTCGCCGCCCCGACGCACTTTTGCACGGACGAGCAAATTATGGCTGCGGTTCAAGAGATGCGGGAAAGGATGGCTGGCGTCGACTGCCAGCGGCGTCAGCATCGGCAAAACTTCCTGCTGAAAATAACGGTGCGCCCAAGCCCCGCGTTTTGCCGGCAACTGAGCGATCTCGCGCACGTAAATGTCGTTCTTGGCCAGTTCTGGCAGTAATTCATTTTTCCAAAGCGCGTATTGCGCAGTCACCAGTTCGCGCACGGTTGCCTGAATGCGGTTGAAGGTCTCGGTCGGACTCAAACCGTCCGGGCCGACTTCGCTCGTTTCGCTCTCGATCTGCTGTTTGATTCCGGCGACCCGGATCTCGAAAAACTCGTCCAGGTTCGAGGAGACAATGGTGAGAAACTTGACCCGTTCGATGAGCGGTTGACGCGGATCCTGCGCTTCTTCAAGGACGCGGCGATTGAACTCGAGCCAGCTTAGCTCGCGATTGATGAAATTTTTTGCATCGCCGAAACGCTCGTGCGCGGTGCGCAGGACCTGTGGAGTTGCAGCCGGCTTTTCTTGCTCGTCGATTTTCGCAGTGATCTGCGCTTCGGGCATCGCTCAAGCTCGACAATCACTCTCGCATGGCAACGCCGCCGTCAGCTCGAACCGACGAACGCCTTGTGCCGAATGTCTTCGGCCGCGGCGGCATAGACCGCGTCCTCCGCGATATTGGTCGCGTGGTCGCCGACCCGTTCGAGGCAACGGGAAACAAAAATCAAATTCAGATAACCGCGCAGTTGATCCGGGTCTTCTGCCATGCGCTCAGTTAAACGGCGACCGGCCATCTTATTCATCTTATCGAGCACGTCGTCGCGGTCGACAACATCGCGGGCAAGCTCGACATCCTCCCGGGTAAACGCGTCGATGGCGTCTTTAAACATCTTCATGGCGTGCGCTTGGATTGGAACCATTAATTCGATTTCCGGCAGCGGCGGATGTTTGTTTAACTTGCGGGCGCGCCGGGCGATGTTGGTCGCCTGATCGGCAATGCGCTCGATGTTTGGCGAAAGTTTCATCGCGGCTACAACCCGCCTCAGGTCGGACGCAACCGGCTGGAACCGCAGCAGCACGTCCACTCCGTCCTTATCCATCTGTTTCTCGAGTTGATCGATTTCTTCATCATCGGCGATCGCGTTGGCGCAAAGATCGTCGTCCCGCTGGAGCAAACCTTTGATCGCGCGATTAAGACTGCGCTCGGCCAGGCCCGCCATCATCAGCACGTTGTTGCGCAACGAAGCGAGCGCTTCATCAAATGTCCCAAGAATATGTTTCGGTGGAGTCATGTCGATTTTAGCCCTCTGTCATGTCGAGCAGCGTCGAGACATCTCTTAATGTTAACATTGAGAGATCCCTCGACTTCGCTCGGGATGACAATTAACCAAATCGCCCGGTAATGTAATCTTCCGTTTTTCGCTCGGTGGGATTCGAGAAAATTTTAGTCGTCGATCCAAACTCGACTAACTGCCCGAGATAAAGGAATGCGGTGTAATCAGAACAGCGCCCGGCCTGCTGCATGTTGTGCGTGACGATGACCACAGTGTAATTCGCGCTCAGCTCGAAGATGAGTTCCTCAATTTTGGCCGTCGCGATCGGGTCGAGCGCGGAAGCCGGTTCATCCATCAAAAGAACTTCCGGCTCGACGGCGATGGCGCGGGCGATGCAGAGCCGCTGTTGCTGACCGCCGGAGAGACTCGTGCCGGCCTTGTGCAATTCGTCTTTGACTTCATCCCATAGCGCGGCCATGCGCAGCGATTGCTCAAGCCGTTCACGCAGAAGCGCGCGATCGCGCACACCATTGAGCTTCAACCCGGCGAGAACATTTTCGGCGATCGACATCGTCGGGAAAGGATTCGATTTCTGAAACACCATGCCGATGCGGCGCCGAATCATGACGGGATCCACTTGCGGCGCATAAATGTCTTCGCCGCGAAAGAGCACTTTGCCCTCGACGCGCGTATTCGGCACCAGCTCGTGCATGCGATTCAGCGAGCGCAGCAAAGTCGATTTGCCGCAGCCACTTGGACCAATAATAGCCGTGATTTTCTTCGCTGGAATCGAGGCGGTGACGTTGTCGATGGCTTTTTTCTCGCCGTAAAAGATCGACAGTTGTTCGAGCTTAAAGGCTGGCAGTTGTTCGGGTGCGTGCTCCAGTTCGGTTATGTCGGAGCTTACCTCCGCATGCGGCGTCGAGGCAGGGGAGATCATCGGTCGAGCAGTTATCACAGCGCTTTCCATCAGAGAACTTGGGGGGTCCGTTCGCGGGTGAGAAAACGCAC
>DASQXY010000305.1:0-8880 GCA_035639455.1 Chthoniobacterales bacterium
TGATCGCACGCGCAAGGACGTGCGGGCGATGATTGAGCCATTTGGCGGCTTTATTCTGGTGCATCTTGCTACGCCAATAGAGGTTTGCGAGCAACGCGACCGCAAGGGCCTCTACGCGAAAGCTCGTGCTGGGATCTTGAAGGAATTTACCGGAGTATCGGATCCTTACGAAGTGCCGAGTGACGCGGAAGTGACCATAGATACAGCGGAGCTCTCCCCGGGGGAAGCCGCCCAGGAAATCATCTTGCATTTGGAACGGGAAGGCTTCGTCGGAATCAACGGCACGGTGCCTAATGGAAACTCCTCTTAGCCACAGGCTAGCCAGCACCGGATTGGATGTGATCGCGTCCTCGGAACGTGGCGTTTAAGCTAGTTGTTCCGCAGACGCGAGGCGCTTTATTAGCAACGCGTTCGGAGGTCACGTTTCACTTTGCCTAACGAGCAAGTTGTCGATCTCACGATTCGTGCCGTGCGCACGAGCGACGCAGCCGCACTCGCACGGCTGATGTGTGAGCTCGGCTACGAGACCACCATGGCGGAAATGGAAACGCGCTTGCAAAACATCGCTGCCGATGCGCGGTATCGAACATTGGTTGCAGTGGTCCAGGGAAACGTGCAGGGAATGATCGGCACTTTTGCCCACCACAGTTTTGAGCACAACGACCTCAGCGGTCGTATTCTCGCGCTGGTCGTGACGTTAACGGCGCGGCGCCGTGGCATTGGCCAGCAACTCATTGCGGCGGCAGAAAACGATTTCGCGCAAAGAAACATCCAGCGAATTGCGCTCGATACGCGATTTGCGCGGGAACACGCGCATCAGTTTTACGAAGCGCTAGGCTACCGCCGGAATGGGTTTCGGTTTGTGAAAACGTTGGATTAGTTCAGGGGCCGAGAGTGACGGGATACACTACAACTTAGGCTACCCGGGTGGCGAGGCGACCGCCCTCGATGTGCTCGCCATAATTCACGTGGCTCGACGCGATCACCTCGTGGACGATTTTGCCTAGCTCGGTGGCTTCGTATGGTTTCGCGATGACGCCGCGGAAACCGAAGTCCTGATACCGGCTCATGGTCGCATCGGTCGCATAACCGCTCGAGACGATTGCATTCACAGTTGGGTCGATCTCGATCAGTTTCTTCAATGCTTCCTTGCCACCCATTCCACCGGGCAGCGTCAGGTCGAGAATGACGGCGTCAAAACGTTCGCCGCGTTCGAATCTTTCACGATAAATGTTCACGCCATCCAGCGCCGTCTCGGCCTGCGTTACTTCGTAACCGAGTCGGGTAAGGGTGAAATCAACGAGTGTTCGGATGGCTTCCTCATCGTCGACCACCAGCACGCGCCCGGTGCCTGTGACCGCCGGTGAGATTGCGGCCGGAGCTTCAATCGGCAGCTCCTGGTGGAGCGCGGCAGGTAGATAAACGGTGAAGGTAGAGCCGAAATGCACTTGTGATTCGACCGTGATGAGACCGTTGTGGTTTTTGATGATCGAGTAAGCCGTCGCCAGACCCAAGCCGTTCCCTTTGGGCTTGGTCGTGAAGTACGGATCGAAGATGCGTTTGACGTATTGCTCGGGAATTCCGACGCCTTCGTCGCGAATGCTGATGCGGATGTAATCGCCTGGCAGCAAGTCAGGGATGACAGGTGTGCTTGCGCTCGTGTAGCGGAAGTTTTCGCAAACAACGTGCAACGTGCCGCCGTTCGGCATTGCTTGGTCTGCATTGACTGCCAGATTCGCAATAACTTGGCTGATTTGGCCCGGATCGATTTCCGCCGGCCAGAGATCAGCGCCGAACTGGAATTCGCTGCGACTGTGGCTGCCGCGCAACGAGAAGCCGACTGTATCCCGGATGAGTTTACCAATTGAGGTTGTTTTCTTAATCGGCGCACCGCCGCGAGCAAATGTGAGAAGCTGCTGCGCGAGATCGCGGGCACGCATGGAAGCGTTTTTCGCGTCAACTAAACGGGTCGTCATCTCGGCATCGGGCGGGAGGAGCAGCGAGGCGAGCGAGATGTTTCCAATGATCGCGGTGAGCAGGTTGTTGAAATCATGCGCGATGCCACCCGCGAGCAATCCAAGTTGCTCGAGCGTCTCCGCTTTGCGGCGCTCGGCTTCATCGCGCTGGCGCTGTGTGATGTCGCGAAACACCAGAACGACGCCGGCCACTTCATTTTTGTTGTCGCGAATTGGTGACGCGCTCTGCTCGACGATGCGCTCGGTGCCGTCTCGCGAGGTGAGCGTCGCGTTTTCGGCCAGCCCAAGAAGGATGGATTGCACTTCGTTGCGATAGGCACTCCGTGGAATGCGGGCCTGTGCGGCCAAGTCGACCGCCACATTGAATACGGTCTTGAGCGGCTGCCCGATCGCTTCCTGCGATGTCCAACCTGTCAAACGTTCGGCTTCATTATTCAGAATGATGATCCGGCCGTGCACGTCCGTCGTAATGACACCATCGCCGATGGATCGGAGGGTTACCGCTAGGCTTTCTTTCTCCGCTGCGATCTCTTTCTCGAATCGCCGTCGCTCGGTTACATCACGCACCATCGCGACGAACAATTTCTTATCGTCTACCTGCATCTGGCTGAGTGACATCTCGACCGGGAAACTGACGAGCTTTCGTGTCCGGCCCAGCGCGAGAATGGTGCTACCGGTACGTTTCGCGATCTGTTCCCACGCGCAGGCGAGCGGTTTGGCGTCGGGGTTGTCTCCGTAAACCTTAGGCACAAACTTGGTCAACTTGTAGCCGACCATTTCCTGTTCGCTGTAGCCGAACATTTTTTCGGCAGCGGGGTTGATCGAACGAATCACGCCTTCATGATCCAGCGCGATCATGCCATCAAGTATGTTCTCGATGATCGAGCGGATGCGCGTCTCGACCGCCTCAAGTTTAGTGAGCTGTCGTCGCACGAGAGCAAAGCTGTAGCTGTTTGAAACCACCAACAGCGCAACGGCAAGGAAAGCGAGACATCCAAGAATCGATGTTTTGATGACGCGCTCGCGAGTCGCGGCCGAGTTACGCATTTCATATACGGACAATTCATTTTGCTCCAGTGTGCCCAGCATCTGGCGTATGTCGGCCATCAGTGGCTCACCAATATCACCGGCGATGAGCGCGCCGATGTCTTTGCCGTCGCGCCGCGCGTTGATTTCCGGCGTAGCGCTGGTGTTAATCCATTGCTCGACTTTCGAGCGTACCTCCACCAGCAACGCCGCTTGGCTGGGGCTGTTGGCCATCAGGATCGAGAGATAGCCATTGTAGGTGTAGAAATCGCTCACCGCACGTTTGTAGCTTTCCAGGAAATTCGTGTCGCCGGTGAGAAGATAAGCGCGCTTCTCCTTCTGCATCTCCAGCACGGAACGCTCGAGTTTTGGGAGGAAATCAAGAATCTGCGTGGATTGTGTCGCCCACTCCTGTTCGAGCATGCGCTGGTTGAGCACAATCTGCTCGTCATCTTGGACCGACTGGAGGATGGCGCGTGCTTGGTCGAGAAGCGAGTTGCCGAGCGGGACCGGTTGAGAATTGGGGTTGGTTGTCCCCGGGCTTCCAAGCATGGCCTGCCTCGCTTTGATTTCGGGTAGCGCGACCGTATCGAGCCACTGCTGCACGATCGTCTGCACTTTGACGATGCGTTTGCGCTGCTTGGCGTTGTCGAAAATCAGCGCATTCAGGTCTTCGATCCGCCGCTTGATCGCCTCGCGACGCCGATCAAATGACAAAATGTAATCGCTTTTGCCCGTGAGCAGAAAACCACGATGCCCGGTTTCGAGCGCGGCGATGTCGTTTTCAATCAGGCTGCTCACTCGGATTACGTCGATGGTGTAGGCACGCAGATTTTCCTGCTGGTGATTGCGGATTGTGACGTAGAGGAAAATGCCGGCGAGCAGCACAATGACCGTCACGCCAGCGGCGGTGCCGGAGAGAAGTTTGAAGTGAAAATGTCGCTGGCTGAAAAGCCATTCGCCGCATCGACGCAAAAAGCCGACGCGTTTCGTTTTTTCGTTAGGTGCGCTGGCTGGCAAGGGCGAGGGTTGGTCCATCTATAATTTTTATAAAAGCAGGTATTCTGCCATCCCGTCCCTTTGCCGGCATCAGCGCGCCCGCCAGCTGCCTAAAGCAATCTCAGTACCGAACGCGGACGAGGAATAAACCGGCGGCCGGTGCAACAAGACGCCGCTGGCTACTCTTGCCAGTAGCTAACTGATTGGCGATTTCAGCGACGGTTTCTTTACCAAGCGCGCATTGCACGATGGAGCCGACCATCAGTCGAACCATCTTGTAGAGGAAAGCTTCGCCGCAGAACTCGACGTTAACGCACGCGCCGCGCCGCTGTATTCGCACCGAGTGGATGGTTCGGGTGGTATTCGGTTCAGTATGGCCGCGATTGGCAGCGAACGCGGCGAAGTTATGCGTGCCGATAAATTGCTGCGCAGCTTTCTGCAACTTATCGAACTCGACCTCTGCCGCTAAATGCCATGCCCGGCCGTGCTCATGTGGCGGCAGCACCGGCCCGGACCAAAGCCGGTAACGGTAAACTTTGCCTGTCGCGGAAAGCCGCGCGTGAAACCGGTTCGACACGAACGAGGATCGCATCACGCGAATGGACGGCGGCAAAAGCGCATTTAACGCTCGCGACCAATCGCTGGCGCTCAGGTTTGCCTCTGTAACGTCGACATGTGCACATTGGCCGAGCGCGTGAACGCCAGCATCGGTCCGGCCGGCACCATGGACCCGGACTTCCTCGCCACTGACGCGATGAAACGCACGCTCGAGTTGGTCCTGGATCGTATTTCGATGTGCCTGACTTTGCCAGCCGGCGAAATCCATGCCGTCGTACGCGACGATCAATTTGAGTCGCCGCGGCATTTCATCGGCGCGGCATGTGTTGCGCATGCGCCGATTGTCTGCGCGAATCGAGATAGCTTTGCAAAATCATTTGCGCCGCGACTTGGTCGATATACGCGCGGCTCTGGCGTGTCTTCTTTCCAGCGTCGCGTAGCGCGCGGTTCGCTGCTGCGCTCGTGAGCCGCTCGTCCCATGTCACCACGTCACATGCCAGCATCGCGCGCAATTTGTCCGCGAAATCCAATGCCGATTGCGCGGCCTCCCCAATGGCGCCGTTCATCCGGCGCGGCACACCTACAACGACTCTATCGATGTTGCGTTCACGAACGATCGCGGAGATACGCGCTGGCGCATTTACAGTCCCCGGAATTGTCTCTAGCGGATGCGCGAGTAACTGGAGCTGGTCGGAAATCGCCACACCAATCCGGACTTTCCCCAAATCGACACCCAGAATCGGGTTCATCCCGGCCGGCTCGAGCTACTGCAGTTCCGGTGGAAGTTTGCCGACGAGATTTTTGATCCGCTCGGCGTCGTGTCGATGACAGATCAAAGTGGCGTCGGCCGTGCGCACCACAATTAAATCATGCACGCCAAGCAATGCGACGGTCGTACCGTCTTCGGCAAAGATAATGTTGTTGCTCGAATAGAGCGCGGTCACCGGGCAATTTGCTGCGTTGCCGTCGTTATCGTGTTTGAAGTAACTGGCCACCGCTTGCCAACTGCCAATGTCCTCCCAGTCAAAGCTCGCCTCGACGACCAAAACACGGTCAGCTTTCTCCATGATCGCGTAGTCGAACGAAATCCGCGGCAGTTTGGGGAACGACTCACGCAGGACCCGTTCGAACTTTCCGGGCGCATGTAGTTGCGAGATAAAATGAGCCAGCTCCGGCGCGTGGCGATTGAATTCGCTGAGCACGGTGGGCACCGTCCACACGAACATGCCAGCGTTCCACCGAAAATTGCCCTTCCGCAAAAACGATTCCGCAAGATCAACATCCGGTTTTTCACGAAAGCGCACGACGCGGTGCACCGCGCCTTTGTCGGCGCCATTTTGCAATCGAACCGCTTCACCCTGCTCGATATAGCCGTAGCCGGGGCAAGGCCACGTCGGTTTGATACCGATCACCACGAGTTCCCCGGTCTGCGCGACCGCGTCAGCCGCCAAATTCACTGTGTCGTGAAACGCTGCGCGATTGGTGATAAGGTGGTCGGCCGGCAGAACGAGCATGGTTGCGCGATGGTCGCGCGCCACGACCCACCCGGCCCCGAGTGCAACTGCTGCCGCCGTGTCGCGCTTGGCTGGTTCGACCAGGATATTTTCGCTCGGAAAATCGCGCAGCAATGCGCGCACGGCATCTGCTTGTTCGACGTTCGTGAGGATGAGAATTTGCTGCAACGGAACCAGGCCATCGAGTCGCGCCACCGTTTCTGCGAGCAGCGCGCGCTCAGCGATCAGCTGTAGCAACTGCTTTGGACGAGCGCGCCGGCTTAGCGGCCAAAAGCGTTCGCCGCTTCCCCCGGCGAGAATGAGCGCGTAAATGCGATTTGTCATTGGCATGCGAAAATCTGCGCTGGGCGGCCGTCCGCACTGCGAAGATTCCCGTTTCCTTTTACTTTTATTAAACGGGACGTATAAGGGTATGCAATGTCGCTCCCGTTATCGATGCTAAAAACCTCCGAGCAGCTGCCGCTCGATGGCTTGCTCGCGCTCACGCGGACCGCGTTGGGCCTAGGAATCGGCATGCTGATGGCGGACAAGATCAAGCGCCCGATGCGACAAGCAGCTGGCATTACACTGCTCTCGATCGGCGCGCTCGCTGCCGTTCCTTTTGTGGTCAAGCTCGCACTCGAGCGAATCAATCGACCGGAATCGGAGCGCGGCAGTCAGGCGCGGCTGCGCTCCATTCGCGGAGGCTCGGGTTACGGTTCCGACGCCGAGATCTTCTGACGCAGCGTAAGCGTCTCGCTCGCCGTCGCGTACTGAATTCGCAAGCCGGACGCTTGCGCTACATTGTGCGCAGCTTAACCGTGCTTCGCGCTATGCATCGAACATCCGCACCTCCCGCTCGGTCCTTGCGCGATTTCTCACAGGCATTGGCAAAAGAGGAAGATGTGCTGCGACAAGGCGGTGGACCCGCTGGCTTGGAACGGCAACGGAAGCTCGGTCGATTGCCGGCGCGCGAACGCATCGCGGCTCTCTTGGACAAAAACGGCGAATTTTTTGAGATCGGACTGTGGGCGGCTTACAACATGTACCCGGAGTGGGGGAACGTCCCGGCCGCAGGTTGCATCGCCGGCATCGGGAACGTCGTCGGCATTCCATGCATGGTGATCGCGAATGATGCCAGTGTGAAAGCTGGCGCGTTCTTTCCCGCGACCGTAAAAAAACTGCTGCGCGCGCAGCGTATCGCCTTCGAATGCTCCTTACCCATTCTGTATCTCGTCGATTCAGCCGGCGTGTTTCTGCCGATGCAGGACGAAATCTTTCCTGACGAGGACGATTTCGGCCGGATTTTCCGCAATAACTCCGTCATCTCCGCCGCCGGGATTCCGCAATACGCCGCCATTATGGGCAATTGCGTGGCGGGCGGCGCCTACCTACCGGTGTTATGCGACAAGATTCTGATGACTGACGGCAGCGGTTTGTATCTCGCAGGTCCATCGCTTGTGAAAGCTGCCATTGGCCAGATCGTTGATGCCGAAGAACTCGGCGGCGCGAAAATGCATGCGGAAATCAGTGGCACAGTCGATTTCCGGGAGAAGGATGACCCGTCGTGCTTGCGACGATTGCGATCACTCGTCGCGCTGCTGCCGGAAGCCGGTGCTGCCAAAGCCGCCACGACCGAGAATCGTGTTGCCTATCAGTCAGCGAAAAATCCTGAGTCGGTGTACGATCTGGTCAGCCTCGATGGCCAAAAGAATTACGACGCGCGCGATTTGCTAGCCTGCGTGGTCGACGCGAACTCGGTAGACGAATACAAACCTGAGTACGGCAAAACGGTCGTGTCGATGTACGCACGCATCGCCGGCCGCGCGGTGGGCATCGTCGCGAATCAACGGCTGCAAGTTCGGACCAAAAAGCAAGGCATTCAGATGGGCGGCGTGCTTTACTCCGATAGCGCCGACAAGGCGGCGCGTTTCGTGATGGACTGCAATCAAACCGGGTTGCCGATCATCTTTTTTCAAGATGTGACCGGCTTCATGGTCGGCCGGGATGCCGAGGAAAGCGGGATTATCCGCAGCGGCGCAAAACTCGTCAACGCGGTCAGCAATTCGGTTGTGCCGAAAATCACGGTGATCGTTGGCGGGTCGTTCGGCGCGGGCAATTATGCGATGTGCGGCAAGGCTTACGACCCCCGCTTCATCGTCGCGTGGCCGAGCGCGCGTTACGCAGTCATGGGCGCGGCGCAGGCCTCCGACACTGTATTTGCCATCCTCGCGCGCGCGCGTGAGCGCGGCGACAAAAAGGCAACCGCCGAAGAACTCGAACAACTGCGCGAGAACGTGAAACAGAGTTACGAGGAGCAGACCGACATTCGGTATGGTGCCGCCCGCGGCTGGGTCGATGCCCTCATTCAGCCGCACGAGACACGTGACGCTCTGATTCAGCTCCTGCAATATGTCTCACGTCCGTTTCCGTCCGCTCGTTTTCACACTGGCGTCATTCAAGTTTAGTTCGACACCAGCGATCACGTTTCCAGATTTACTTCATGCCTGTCGTTCTTGTCGAAAAACAAAGCCCGCACGTCACGGTTGTAACATTGAATCGCCCCGAGCGCCGCAATGCGCTTACCATCGCGCTGCTCAATGAGCTGATCGCTGCCATCAAAGTTGCATCCGATCAGCCATACGAACGCGTGCTCATTCTGCGCGGTGCGGGCCAGGCCTTTTGTACCGGGCTTGATTTGAAGGAAGCGGCCGACACAACAAAAGCGCATCTCACGGCGGAACTAGTCGCGCAGACGCTCATCAACCTGAGCCAAACACGGCTGATCACGATCGCTGCCGTTCACGGCGCGGCAGCCGCAGGCGGTG
>DASQXY010000306.1:0-2403 GCA_035639455.1 Chthoniobacterales bacterium
CCGCCACTCATGCCGAGCAATACGCGTTGCTTGTTCATTTTGAACGGGCAACTTCCGGTGAAGAGCTCCAAGCGTCAACCGGGAGCACAGGCAGCTTGCCTGTGCTTTTCGGCGGGTTCCGAACAGAAATTGTCCTCGGCAAGCTGCCGACGGCTGCAGGCTGGCACCCTGCGCTCCCCACAACCAATGCGCGACCTCGCGTTATAGCTTTGGTGCACGACTCACGAATGGGCTCCCGCGCAACGTGAACCGCCATAGGTGATGCGCCGAGCGCGTGATGCCGATTCGCTCGTCCGCTACAACATCGATACGTTCGTTGCCGCGCGGCACAAAGCAGCGCCGCGGGTCTTTGCACAAATCGATTTCGTGATCGCATTTCGTGATATCGAGCGCCTGCGTCAATTTGCCGGGCCCGGAGCAAAGGCGGTTTTCGGCCTCTACGCCCCGCCGCTTTTTCATTAACTCGATGCCACGCGTCGGCTCGAGGGCACGGATCAAGACAAACCCGTCGGCCTCGCCTTTCACCAGCACGTTGAGCATCCAATGCGCACCGTAGCTGAAGTAGATGTAAGCCGCGCCGGCTCGATTCCTCTCGACGAAAGCGCGTGCGCTCGGTCGAGAGAACGTGTGACAAGCCTCGTCGTCCTCAGTGAAGTAGGCTTCCGTTTCCACAATTTTTCCGGCGCATTTACCCCAAATCAGTCCCGCGCCGATGAGGTCGTGCGCGCACGCGACGGGATCACGCTGAAAAAAAACGCGTCCTATCATTCGCCGGTTCATGCAAATCTCGCGCGCGGCCTTCGCGATTGATTGTAGTTGTCAAAAGGTGCGCGCCTTGTAGATGACCGGCAGCGTGACCTGGCAGGCAGCCGGCTTGCCATCGCGAAATGCAGGAATGAATTTTGCGCCGCGAAAATCGGCCAGTGCAGCGTTCGCGAAACCGAGGAGAGGCGGCTCCTCCGAGACTACCCGTGCATCCTCCAGACTGCCGTTTATGTCGACCTTCACGGCGAGATGGACAAACCCGTCCACTGTCACTGGGGTCGAAGCGTCCGGATAATGGAACCCATTGAACTTCGACTCGGGCCCAAAGAAGGGCTGCGGACCGATGAAATCATGTTCGGCCTCGAGCTCCGCGCGTTCCTGGTTGGAAAAAATACGCAGCCGCGGTTTTCCATTCAGCACCGCAAACGTGAGTGTGCCGTAGTAAATCGCATCGACTGGCTGATGATTGTAGATGGCCGGAATAAAGCGCACTTCTGACGCAGGCGAGAGCCTCTTCGCCAGTTCCTCCTGAAGCGGCCGCGAATCTGGTGTCGCGCCAAAAAGCTCGCTCCACTCGACCTCGCCGGTCTTGCGCACGGCGCAAACAAACATGATCAGCGCATTTTTCTGGCCTTTCGCGATGAGTCCCTGTCCATCAATGCGATCAATCAACGCGTTCGGCCCATGTCCAACCAAGATTGGTCGAACGGCCGGCAGCTCGGTCGTTTTCGCTGATGGCACCTCCGTCACTTGCGACCAGCTAAGATCGACCGCCAAAAAAATCATCCCCAATCCCAAGACTCTGCACATGGGCAGATACGCAAGCGGAGCGCACCGCTTTTTCAAGCGCCAAGGTGGCAAGATTTACCCGTGCTGAGATTATCTGTGGTACGCCGGGAAAAACCAAACGTATTGCTTGAAGGTACACTCAACCGGGCGCCCGCGCCGGATGACAATACCAACTCAGCATGTCCAAAATTGGAGCCGGGCGGATCTTCGGAGAGGACTCTAATCTGTTTTTGATTCCCATTTGTATCGACTGTCGTTGAAAGTTCGACCACGCCTTGCTTGCGGTAAATTCTCGCCTTTCCGAGTTCGTCTTGGATGAGTGATATCTTCTTCCTGGTTGCCGGAATCAGCTGAGGGGCAATAAAATCGTTTCCGTTTACGATGTCGTCGTGGTTCTGATTCGCATAAATGCGTAAATGGGGGCCCACCGTCGGCCACAGCAAACAGCACAGTTCCAAGGAAAAGGACCTCGCAAGCCTTGCCATCGCAGATCGCGGGGATGAAACGACAACGTGCGAATGCCAAATTCACCGCCTTGTCCAGCGCCTCTGATCCGGGCGTAGCGCGGTATGTGACAGCGTTTAGCGGGTCGCCCGACGTGCTTACCACGCACTGAAAATTCAACACCCTGTTCCCTTGGCCTTTCTCCATCAGCTTGTTTGTGTCGATGAGATTGATCAGCGCTTTTGGGCCGCTGCCGATTAGGGCGGGCCGAACCCGCGGCTGAGCGGTTTGCGCTGCGGTAAGATCGACAACACACAACAAACCGGTCGCCAAATACGCGAGCAGGCGTATGCCGCGAATACGAATGCAGTGGATGAATCGGTGCAAACTCATTTAAGCGGCGGC
>DASQXY010000307.1:0-9482 GCA_035639455.1 Chthoniobacterales bacterium
AAGCAGCCGACGAGGTGGGCTGGATGCAGCAGGTACCGCCACTGTTTGTCGCGCCAGAGCACCGCCACCACGACGGGGTAGAAGAAGAGCAGAAGAGTCGGACCTTTGGCCAACCAGCCGAGCCCGAGACAAATCCACGGCACGGTCCATGTTAGCCACGGCGAGCGTTTTTGTTCCCACCAACTCAGCCACAAAATGATGGCGAGGCCGCACAGTGAAATGTAAAGCGCTTCGATCTCGATGAGGCGGCCTTTCTCGATCATTCCGAAATTGCTCAGCCAGACGAGCGCGGCGATGGTCGAGCCGCGCGCGCCAATACTGCCGCGACCCACCGTGATGAACACCAGCGCAACGACCAACACGCAAACGACAGAAGGCGTACGCGCCGTCCACTCATTACGGTGCCCGAACAGTTTGAACGAGGCCGCCACCAGCCAGTTCACCAACGGCGGTTTGCGGTAATAAGCTGCGCCGCCCACTGTTGGCACCAAATAATTGCCGCTCTCGAGCATTGCCATTCCCGGCAAAATCCGTCGGCCTTCCTCACCTTTGATTTCGAATGAGCCAAGCGCCGGCAAATAAATAGCGGCCCAGACGAGCACGATGAGCACTGCTGACGGCAGGCGCGACATGCGCTGATTGTCCCAAAGCAGGGTCGCCGCGCAACGGCTATTGCCATTATGATCGCGCGCCCGGATGGCGGACTCCGGTGCCGTCGGATGATCGTCAGCATGTTTCTGCGGAGCACAGGCCGCCATGCGCTCAGCAAGCTGCCGAACGCCACACGCTGGCAGCCTGTGCTCACCAGCGTTCCCGCGCTCTGTCCATTCGATGTCGCCCTTGTAGCTTGCCGGTCTTACGGAGAATTCGGGGCCCTTGACGCAATGAGCTCGCAAATTAGATTAAGGCTCTAGTCCGCCGCTGATGAGAGTGGGAACACTAGCTCCCACTCTTTTTAGTCTGCGGACTGGATGTTTTATGAACGCCGAACTTATTGCCATGCTCGATTACCTTGAGCGGGAGCGCGGAATCAAACGTGACATCCTGCTCGAGGCGGTCTCGAACGCCCTGCTCTCGGCGTCCAAGAAAAGCGTCAGCGTCTCGCGTGATCTTCGCATCGACATCAATCCAACGACGGGCGTGATCCGCGCACTGGCGAGGCCGGTCGTCGTAGAAAGCGTGACGAATCCGCAGGACGAAATCTCCCTTGCCAAGGCGCGCCTGATCAATCCAAACGCGAAGGTCGGCGACTCGGTTGAGGTGGAAGTCACGCCCCGCAATTTCGGCCGCATCGCTGCTCAAACCGCCAAGCAAGCGATGATGCAGCGGATTCGCCAGGTCGAGAAAGAGATGATTTATGAAGAATTCAAGGATCGCGCGGGCGAGATCGTCAGTGGAACGGTGCGTCGGTTCGATCGCTCGGACGTGATTCTCGATCTTGGCAAGTTCGAAGCGATTATGCCGCAGCGCGAACGCGTCGTCGTGGAAGATTACAACATCGGCGATCGCCTGCGCGCCTACGTCGTGGCCGTCGAGAACGGCATCCGCGGCCCGGAGATCATCGTGTCGCGCAGTCATCCCAATTTCGTTAGGCGGCTTTTTGAATTGGAGGTGAGTGAGATTGCCGACGGAACGGTCGAGATCCGCGGCATCGCGCGCGAGGCCGGTTATCGCACGAAAATCGCGGTCTGGAGCGGGAATGAAAAAGTTGACCCAGTGGGCGCGTGTGTCGGCATGCGTGGTTCGCGCGTGAAAAACATCGTGCGCGAGCTGAACAATGAAAAGGTCGACATCATCCGCTGGAGCTCCGATCCGAAGGAATATATCCTGGAAGCACTCAAGCCGGCCAAGGTAAAGAACCTCGCCTTCGATACCGAAAAGAAGAGCGTTCAGATCTCAGTGGACGAAGATCAGCTTTCGCTCGCCATCGGCAAGAAAGGTCAAAACGCGCGGCTGACCTCGCGCTTGACGGGTTGGGAAATCAACATCGACAAGGACACGTCGGCTACGACTGCGGTCGAGCAGAAGGTTGCCCAAGCCGCGCAGACGCTCGCCGCTGCTTTGCCCGTCACTGAACAACAAGCCGTCACACTCGTGAAATCCGGGTTCACGAATCTGGAAGGTTTATGTGATGCCGACGTGCAGGATCTGGTGGATATTCTCGGTGTTGACGAAGCAAAGGCGCGTGAAATACACGAGGCGGTAAATCGTGAAGGTGCGGAGGAAAAAATTGGCTCAGCCCAAAGCGCGTGAGCCATGAATGAGTTTTTTCAGAACAGCAATGCCAACCAGGTCGATCAAGAAAGCGACGACGCGGAACCCCGCCGCGCCGAAGAGCGCCAAGGCTGCTGTCTCGAAGCCCGCAACTAAACCAGCCGCATCGAAGAAAACCGCCGAGCGCAAGCCGGCGCGATCACGTCCTCCCGGTGCGGCTCCGGATGCCGCGACGGCACCGCCACAACGAACAGCCAAATCTGGGCAGACACCCACGCCTCGTCACGAGGTGAAAAGCGTCTCGCTCATTGACGAAGACAAACCAGAGAAAAAGTCGGAGAAGGACGGCCACTTAAAAAGCAAAGCTACAATCCTGCCCCCAATTTCGCGGATCCGTGCCTCGCTTGAGACGCCCACCACTCCTGCGCCACCAAAGATCGACAAGATGGCGCCGTCAGAAACTGCGTCGCCGGCAGAAGCAAAGACTGAGCCCGCGCCAGCAACACCGGACGGGACCGCGGCTGCGGCGGAACCAGCGCCTGCAGAACAGGCGCAAAAGGTCATTCACATCAAACCGCCAATTGTCGTGAAGCAGCTGGCGACCGAGCTCGGTCTTAAACCGCATCAGCTGATCGCCGAGCTGATGACGTTCAATATTTTCGCGAACATCAATCAGACGATCGAGCCGGACATCGCCGCCAAGATTGCTGAGAACCACGGATTCGTTCTCGAGAAGGAACGGCGCGAGAAAGGCGCCGGTGTGCACAAAGTCGAGGAGGTTGTGGTTGCGCCGCCTCCGCCGCTCATCACGCCAGAGGAAGAACTCAAGCCGCGCGGCCCGATCATCACGTTCATGGGACATGTCGATCATGGAAAGACTTCGCTGCTCGATGCGATTCGGAAGACGCATGTCGCGGCCGGTGAAGCTGGCGGAATTACCCAGCACATCGGCGCATATCAAATCGGTTACAAAGACACAAAGATCACATTTATCGACACTCCCGGTCACGCCGCATTCACGGCGATGCGCGCCCGGGGTGCGAACGTCACTGACATTGTCGTGCTGGTTGTCGCCGCTGACGACGGCATCATGCCGCAAACAGTCGAGGCGATTAACCACGCTAAAGCGGCCCCGCACGTCAAAATCATGGTGGCGATCAACAAAATTGATTTGCCCGGCGCGAACATCGACCGCGTGAAGAAGCAGCTTCAGGAGCACGGCCTCACCCCGGAAGATTGGGGCGGCGAGACCATTGTATGTCCGGTCTCGGCGACGAAAGGCACCGGCATCGATCACCTGCTCGAGATGATGACGTTGCAAGCCGAAGTAATGGAACTGAAAGCGTCACCCACTGCAAAACCGCGCGGCACCGTTATCGAAGCGCAGGTCGAGTCCGGCCGCGGACCGACTGCGACCGTAATCGTGCAAATGGGTACGCTCACGACCGGGGACCCATTCATCTGCGGCGATTATGCCGGAAAAATCAAATCGCTCATGGACGATCGCGGTCGGCCGGTGCGCGAAGCCGGCCCAGCCACTCCAGTAAAGGTGGTCGGCTTCACCGGTCTACCGAATGCTGGTGACGAATTTCTCGTCATGAACTCGGAACGCGCGGCCAAAACCCTGAGTGAAGAGCGACTCGAAGCAAAACGCGCGAATAAGCTGGCCGTGCCGCAACGCGCCACGCTTGAGAGTTTGCTGGAAGGGCCGGCGGGCAAAAAGACGCTGCGCATTGTGCTAAAGTGCGACGCGCAAGGCTCGGTTGAAGCGATCGTCGGCGCGCTGAAGCAAATCGAGAGCGAAAAGGTCGATCTTGAAATTATTCACTCCGCCGTCGGCCCAATTTCCGAGTCGGACATTCTGCTCGCGAGCGCTTCGAATGCGGTGGTCGTCGGGTTCAACGTCAAAGTCGAGAGCATGGCCGTGCCCGCGGCGAAACGTGAAGGCGTTCAGGTTAAGCTTTACAGCATTATCTATGAGCTGATCGACCAGATCAAAGAAGCGATGGTCGGTCTACTTGAACCGGAGCACCGCGAAACGGTGATCGGCCACGCCGAGGTCAAGCAGGTCTTTCAACTCAGTAAAGGCATTGTCGCAGGTTGCCTCGTTACGAATGGCCGGATCTCGCGCTCAGCGCGAGCACGTGTCCTCCGCAGACGTCAGCCGGTTTATGACGGCGGTATCTCCACGCTGCGCCGCTTCCAAGATGACGTAAAGGAAGTCCGCAGCGGTCTGGAGTGTGGTGTTAAGCTTGGCGATTTTAGCGAATACCAGGTAGGCGACATCATCGAGTGTTATCAGCTCGAAGCGGTTCCACAGAAGTTATGAAACATCGACAACTACGCGTGAATGAAGTCGTGAAGCGCGAACTCAGTGGCATCATTGCTCGCGAGATGACGTTTGAAGACGCGCTGGTCAGCATCAACGAAGTGGACGTCGCGGCCGATCTCAAATCGGCGCACGTTTTCGTGAGTGTGCTCGGAACGGCTACCGGCGCGAGCGTGATCGAGCGGCTCGAGGAGCGTCGTCCGGACCTGCAGACCGCCCTTGCCCGTCGCGTCGTGCTGAAATACACGCCGCATCTCATTTTCCATCTGGACCAGTCGATCGAGCGAGGCACGCGTGTTATCCAGATTTTGCAGGAGATGGAAGCGGGCTCGGGCAAAAACGAGTGAGCGCAGTTAACGCGACGTTCGAGGAGATCGCCCGCGCCATTTGTCAACACCAGCGCATTGCGGTGCTCAGCCATGTTCGCCCTGATGGCGACGCGCTCGGCAGCCAAATCGCGCTCGGTCTCTCCCTGCAAAAATTGGGCAAACAAGTGCGCGTCTGGAATGAAGAAGGCATGCTCGAGAAATATTCCTTTGTCGCGCGCGCCGAGCTCGTGACCAAACCACCGGCGGATGCGGAAGATGTCGATCTTGCGATCGCGCTCGATACCGCGATCCAAAACCGACTCGGCACGGCGCTCACCGCGATTCGTTCGGCGAAACTTTGGATCAACATCGACCATCACCTGAGCAATCCGCGTTATGGCGATCTCGTCCACATCGACGACAGCGCCCCGGCTACCGGACAGATCCTCTTCGATTTGATGACGAGCCAAAAACTTCCATTAGATCGCGACATTGCCGAAAACCTGTACGTCGCCATTTCAACTGACACCGGTTCATTTCAATATCCAAAGACAACTGCGCGGACCTTCGAGATTGCGGCTGCATTAGTGCGCATCGGGCTCGATGTCGGTGTAATCAGCCGGCAACTCTATGAGAATTTTCCGCGGCGACGTGTCGAACTGTTGCGCGAGCTGCTGCGCACGATGCGTTTTGATGGCAATGGGCGCATCGCCAGTTTCAAGCTTTCTCTCCAAACCGCGAACGAACTCGGCGTCATACCGGAAGATAACGAAGGACTGATCGATCATCTGCGCGCGATTCATGGCGTCATCGTCGCGGCATTTTTCGAAGAGCTGCCCGATGGAAAAATCCGTGTGAGCATGCGCTCCAAAGACGAACGAGTCGATGTCTGCGCGATTTGCCAAAGGTTCGGCGGCGGCGGTCACACGCTCGCCGCCGGGGCGCGGATTCGCGGCACGTTGTCCGAAGTCGAGGAGCGCGTTCTAAAAGCAGTTTGTGACGTCATCGACTGCCAGTCCTGACGGCGTCCTGCTCGTCGACAAAGCCGAAGGCATGACCTCCCACGACGTGGTCGCACTCGTTAGGCGCAGGTTGGATATGAAGAAGGTCGGGCATTGCGGAACGCTCGACCCGATTGCGACGGGTCTACTTCTCGTCACCATTGGCCGCGGCACGAAAGTGCAGGATCTGTTGATGAGCGAAGACAAAGAATATGTCGGCACCCTCACGCTCGGTGTCATCACCGACACCCAAGACCGGCAAGGTGAAATCGTCGAGGAGCGGCCGGTGCCCGCACTTAGAGAAGAGCGAATCCGCGCGGCGTTCGAAAAGTTCCGCGACGACTTTTACCAAACGCCACCAATGGTCTCGGCCAAAAAACACGGCGGTGTGCCGCTCTACAAACTCGCCCGGCAGGGCAAAATCGTCGCGCGCGAGCCGCGTCTGGTGCACGTTTATCGCTACAGCGTCGACCGGATCGCGCTTCCCGAGATCGACTTCAGCGTCCTTTGCAGCAAGGGCTTTTACGTACGCACATACGCCCATGACATCGGCGAGGCCCTCGGTTGCGGTGCACACCTCAAATCTCTCCGTCGCACGAAATCCGGCCGGTTTGCCGTAGATCAGGCGATTACTATCCAGGAAGTCAGCAACTCGCCGCGCGAAGAAATTGCCCGCCGCATTCTTTCTTTGCCGGAAGTCTCGCGAATGCGAGGCGCATGAACAATGACAAAGCTCGAATGGCGAACGATCTAGCGAAGCCGAAAGGAAATGACAAAGCGGGAATGACAAGTCTCAAACTAATGACGAACCACCAGTCAGCAACACAACCTCGCGACGGTTTTCGTCATTCGTCATTCGTCATTAGTGATTCGTCATTGTTGCCGTGTCATTCGTGATGCAAACGCTGCATTCGATCCCAGAGCTGTCGCGTTTGCCCGGCCCCATTTTTCTCGCGATCGGCGTTTTCGATGGTGTCCATTTGGGCCATCAGGCGGTCATCACGACGGCGACGAGTCATGGTCAATCCGCCGGGGGGACGGCCGTGGTTGTTACGTTCGACCCGCACCCGTTGAAAGTGTTGCGCCCGGAGGGCGCGCCGCATCTGCTTACGGCGACACACCACAAAATCGCGCTGATCCGGGAACTGGGCGTTGATCATCTGCTGCTGATCAAATTCGACCGGCAATTCGCGTCAACGGCGCCGGAAGATTTTATCGCGCAGCTCGTACGCCATTCCAACCCGCTGCGCGAAATCTGTGTCGGCCATGAGTGGTCATTTGGAAGAGACCGGCGCGGAAATGTCGATCTTCTGAGAAAATTCGCGACGCAGCAGGGTTTCCAGGTGATGAGCATTCCGCCCGTGAAAGTGAACGGCGCCGTGGTGAGCAGCACTGCCATCAGACAGGCGATCGAAGTTGGCGACTTCGCGAGGGCCGCGCGGATGCTGGGGCGCGATTACTCCATTCTTGGCACCGTGACCGGCGGCGAAGGGCTCGGCAAAAAATTCGGGTTTCCAACGGCCAACTTAAGCGCGCACAGCGAACAGTTCCCGCCGAATGGCGTTTATTGCGCCGAGGCGAAACTCGACGGGCAGCTGCTGCATGGACTAGTGAATCTTGGCTACAGGCCAACGGTTAGCGCCGCCAAGCACGAGCGCGTCCTCGAAATTCACCTGCTCGATTTCAGCCGCGACATCTACGGAAAAGACATCGAGGTCCGATTCGTCCGTTATCTCAGACCAGAAAGGAAATTCGAAAGTACCAATGCGCTTGTGCGGCAGATCGAGACGGACGTGAAGCAGGCGCGCGACTTGTGCAGCGGTTAAACCGCCGTGCTGCTTCACAAATCGAGTCGCCCGAGATCGCGTACTTCGGGCGTTTTGCGAATGACGAAAATGACAGCGACGGCACCGGCAACCAGACCACAGCCAAAAGCGAATACGATCAACAGCCAAATCGGAAAGCTCGACAACTCGATTACGCCCTCACTGACGAATCGGCCGCCGCCCGATAAAAGGTAAGCGACGGCGCTGGCAAGCGCGCTCGCCACCACGAGAATGATTGCGCGGCGCCGCGCTGGATCGCGCCGATTCACGGGTAATCGCGCAATCAGGCGGGCGGTGAAGCCGGCGTCATCGATGTAAGGCGCCGCTTCGCGCAATTGTCGATCTAACGTCTCGTCGTCGATCATTGTCTCATTTTATCAGTTCGGGTTCCATGCCGCCAACGTGCGCTTCAATTTTTCCCGACCCCGCAAGACGTTGGTCTTCACTGTACCGAGCGGAATATCCAGCACCCGCGCGGCCTCCTCATGCGATAGGCCATTTTGACAGCAAAGCACGATCGCCGTGCGCTCGTGTAGTGGAAGTAAGCTCAGGGCGTGCATGAGATCGTGGCGCAGTGCTGGGTCGACAGTCTGTGGGTCGCGCTCGCGCTCCAGTTGTTCTTCGTCAATCCCAACCAGCTCGCGGCGTTTGCGCGCGTACTCACGAAAGCAATTATAAGCGATTCGATAGAGCCAGGTCGAGAAACGCGCCTCGCCACGGAAGCTGCGCAGATTTTTGTAGGCGCGCAGAAAGGTATCCTGCGCGAGGTCGTCAGCCAGAGCGATGTCATTGGCCGTGAGCTGCCGAAGCAAACCGCGGACGGTTGACTGATGATTGCGAACAAGCTCGGCAAAGGCGTGGTGATCATCATCGACTAAGACTCTGGCGACCAGCTCTGCATCTGTGAGTGGCACCCGCGCAGGTTATGGTAATGGCGGTGGGTTCTCTGCCCTACCCTTTGCTCCCCCTTCGAGTTTCCAAACCAGCAGATAACCGGCGCCTATGAGCAACGGGATCAAGCCCAGCGTCCAGACGCCACTTTCCCAATGCGCCACCGTCCCAAAGAACAAGGTAATGCCGATGCCGATCATCAACAGGATGACCCCGCGGCGCATATCGGAACGCTGACGAACGGTGCGCGTGGGCGGCATGAGCAACTCGGGCGGAACTGATTGCCCTTTCTCGACCATCATTCGGATAGTGCGATGCCGCTGACGGGTAGCCGAAAAAACGAACATCCCAGCCAGCGCGACGATGAGCACCGGCGCGCCAAAAATAGCCAGCATCGAGATTGCGACGACAGGAATCACCTCGCGTGGAATGCCTTCATGCTCGTGAGCATCCATGTCATTCGTGTCGATAACGATTCCATGGCGTCCCCCGAATTTTTGTTCGATGCGTTGCTGAATCTTCTCAGCCAGGTCACTCCTTGGCGAGGGCGTAACGCTCGGTGCAAGCGTGACAGAAGCAGTCGTTGCTGGTGATGGCGAACTCGGTTCGGTCGGACTCGGAGTTTGCGCGAACACCGCGGTCGCCAGTGCGGCGATGCTACAGACAGAGAGTAGTCGTTTCATGGTCGATCTTTTCCCGTGAGATGCATCTTAGACCCGATTTGGATTCACAAAACGTGCGTTTTTGCACGGGCCAGTTGTCGGGCAGGCGCATCGCCTGGCGGCGAAACGGCAAGCGATGCGCTTGCCAACATACGAAACCGACAATTGCTATCGGCCAGTTTTTACAAATTGCTCCTCTTCGGTCGAGCCGCACAATGCGGCGGTGGAGCATTCGCTGCCGCAGATTACCT
>DASQXY010000308.1:0-6518 GCA_035639455.1 Chthoniobacterales bacterium
GCGCTGCTCTCTTGGGCGCTCATCTGTCCAAAATAACGAACGTTCACAGAGTTTGCCGTGGTTGTCTGGCGAGCACAGGCTGCTAGCCTGTAGTTCGCGGCAGCTTGCCGCGAAGATGGTGATTACTTGCGTGGTGTGTTGTCGATGCATTCAGCAAGCGCGAATGCGGCTGGCCAGCGGCCTCCGCTCCCAAGATCCTCGCGAGTCAGCTACCAGTACCTAGAACGTGAACAAAATAAATCCGCCGGCGCACCGCTTCAGCGCGCTCACGACAGACCTCTACGAAGTCACCATGGCATGCGGCTATTGGAAAGCCGGCGTGAGCGATCATGAGGCCGCGTTTCATGTCGTCTTTCGCGAGAATCCGTTCGGCGGCGAATTCACAGTGGCGTGCGGGCTAGCTCAAGTTGTCGATCTTGTCAGCGAGTTTCGGTTTCAGGAGGAACAGGTTTACTACCTCGGCTTGCAGCGTGGCAACGACGGCAAGCCGCTGTTCGATCCCGGATTTCTCGGTTACCTGCGGCGACTGCGACTGACTTGCGACATCGATGCCGTGCCCGAGGGCACACTGGTTTTTCCGCACGAGCCGCTGATTCGCGTTTGTGGTCCAATCATTCATTGCCAACTGCTGGAAACTGCGCTGCTGAATATTTTGAATTTCCAAAGCCTGATCGCCACTAAGGCGACACGCGTTTCTCTTGCGGCGGGGAAGGATGCGGTAATCGAGTTCGGTTTGCGCCGCGCCCAGGGAGTGGATGGCGGCTTGAGCGCGGCACGCGCGACATACATCGGCGGCTGCGCGGGCACATCGAACTTGCAGGCGGGCCAGCGATTCGGAATTCCTGTCAGCGGCACGCAAGCGCATAGCTGGGTGATGTTTTTCGAGAGTGAGCGCGAGGCGTTCGAGACCTACGCCAAATGGCTTCCAAACAATTGCGTGTTCTTGGTCGATACCTACAACTCGATCGACGGCGTCCGCCGGGCGATCGGGGTCGCCAAACAGCTGCGGAAAGACGGGCATGAAATGATTGGGGTGCGGCTGGATTCAGGCGACCGCGTCGCATTGAGCATTGAATCGAGGAGAATGCTCGATCAAGCTGGGTTCCCAGACGCGAAGATCGTTTGCTCAGGCGATCTGGACGAATTCGCAATCGCGGAAATGAAACGACGGGGGGCGAAGATCGACATCTGGGGCGTGGGAACCAAGCTGACCACCGGCTTTCCGGACGCAGCCTTGAACGGAATTTACAAACTCGCCGCGGTGCGTCGGCCAGGAGAGAAGTGGAAATATAGGTTCAAACTTTCCGACGAACCGGGGAAGACTTCGTTGCTAGGTTTGTTGCAGGTGCGCCGGTACGGCGATGAGCATGGCAACTTCGTCGCCGACGCGATTTACGAAATCGATCACGGAGTCGGAGAGCCCTGCGTGATTGTCGATCTCGAAACAGGGGCGCGTCGAACAATTCAATCTGTAGGAGAAGCGGCTGGGTTCCCACGGAACGACAACGCCATCCCTCACGGTCGCGCGGCCGAATTCACCGACCTGCTGGTGCCGGTCTTTCGGAAAGGCGAGCTCGTTTACCAGGTTCCGGCAATTGATGGGTCACGTGATCACGCGCGCAAACAACTGAGCTCGGCGCCACCGGAAATTTTGAAGTTCAAAGAAGCACGTCGTTACGATGTCGGACTCGAAAGTTCGTTGCACGAGCTAAGGTCGACATTGATCGCGGCTGCAAAAAGGCGCGCCAAATGAAGGCGCTGATCGTTGTGGATGTTCAGAACGATTTTTTACCTGGCGGCGCGCTGCCGGTGCCGAACGGCGATGAAGTGATTGCAGTGATCAATAAACTCCAGCCGCGTTTCGAACTGATTGTGGTGACACAAGATTGGCATCCGGCCGATCACGGCAGTTTCGCCGCGAATCACCCCGGCAAGCAACCGGGCGACCGGATTATGCTCGATGGGATCGAGCAAATTCTCTGGCCGGTGCATTGCGTGCAGAAAACGCGCGGAGCCGAATTTGCACCGTCGCTCGAGATCAGCCGTCTGGCCCGCGTTTTTCAAAAAGGAACGGATCCGCGGATCGACAGTTACAGTGCGTTGTTCGACAATGCGCATCGGCGCGCGACCGGTCTGGGCGATTATTTGAAGCAGCGCGAGGTGACGGATGTCTACTTGTGCGGCCTCGCTCTGGATTATTGTGTCAAATATAGCGCGCTCGATGCCGTTCAGCTCGGCTTCAACGCGCACGTGATTGCGGATGCCTGCCGCGGCATCGATCTCACACCCGGAGATGTTGATCTTGCGATCAAAGAGATGACGGCGAGCGGAGCGCTGGTGCTGGAAAGCCACCAACTGTAGCCGGAGTGGGTGACACCAGCCGCCGTGGTCAGCGGCCGCGGCTACGACGCCGGCTAGGCCGGGAGCACGGTCGAAAGCGTGACCTCGCTGTCAATGGTCTGTTTCAACACGCGCTCGACTGACGCGCCTACTTTTGAACCGTCGCGACCCACGATCCAGCATTGTTGGCCTTCCTGGAGCCGATCGCGAGTCATTACTTTGATCAACACGCCGCCCTCGGTGCCGGGATCATCGAGCACTTCGGCGCAAATCGCTTCCGCTTTGTGCGAGTCGATCAGCAGCGTGAGTTCGTCATCGATATTTGGTTTCTCCATCGGGAGCGGCCTTCGAATTTCTCCGATACATGAATCGCTTCCGGTAGCGCGGGCGAGCGTGTTGAAATCGTTTAGGAGTGGCGAAGAGAACCGCCGGACGCGGCGCCAACGATTTGTTTAAGGAGGCAGGAATCATGGCGACGAACCACGACATCATTAATGAACTGCAGAAGGCGTACGGGATGGAATTGGAAACGGTGGAAAATTATCTGGCCGCCTCAATCGATCTCGATGGGGTGCGCGCAGAGGAAATCAAGAAGGCATTGGCAAGCGAGATCGAGGAGGAGCTCGGTCACTCGCGTAAACTCGGCAAGCGAATCAAAGTGCTGGAAGGCCGCGTCCCCGGCTCACTCGACCTGGAGCGCGGCCAGCAATTTTTGCAGCCGCCAAAAGACAGCACGGATGTGATTGCGGTGATCCGGGGCGTCATTCGCCCGGAAGAGGAAGCGATCGATCAATACAAGCAACTTATCAAAATGTGCGACCCGGTGGATTTGGTGACCCAGGATCTGATTCTCGAAATCACCGCCGAGGAACAGGCACACCGGCGGCAATTCATCGGATTCCTTTACGAGTACGAGCGCAGCGAAGCGAAACGCCTCACCGCTGCCGCGGCATAGTACAGCCCGCCGCCGGAGCGGCAGAAGTCTGGGTAGCGCGCCCGCCTGGCGTGCTGGTTTCGGCGTCGGCCGAAACGAACCTTCCTATGGCTGTTCAGGGCGGTTGGCGAGGTAAAGCACCCATTCGGCATTGCGAGACACGCCGCCGGTGCGTGTCCGTCGCGATGCCGCTGGACACCCGGAAACAACCGCTAAGTCACCAGCCGATTTACTTTTCGACCTCGAGATCGTTTTCCTTCCAAGCCTCGAATCCGCCTTCCATCTCCATTACCGGAAATCCCCTGCTGGCGAACTCCAGAGCGGCATTCGCGGCCAAGTGGCACTGCTGCGTGTAGCAGTAAAGGATGTTGATCTTGTCCTTCTTCAGCCCTTCTGCAGTGTCCCACTTTTCTTTGGGCAGATTCAGCGCGCCGGGCAGATGGCCTTTGGCAAAATCCTCCGCTGCGCGCACGTCTACGACCTGAACGTCTTCACTCTTGAGCATCCGGTTTAATTCCACCGGCCCGGTGGTGAAGGTCATTTTTTGTTCGAAGAAGTCTTTTGCTTTTGCTGGATCTGGAAATCTCATTTGAACATTCCTCCCAGATTGTTTCGAGGCACTCGGCGGTTTCGGTTTTAGGTTTTGAATTGGTCCGACAGTTCTGAAACGAGCCGTGCGCTCGGGGCGCGATATTTAATAATTGTATGGCAGCGAAGAAATTCGTGCTCGGGTTCGATGAGGTTTCATCGAGGGATGCCGATCGCGTGGGTGGAAAGAATGCCTCGCTCGGCGAAATGATTCGCGCACTCAAAAAGAAAGGCGTCGGCGTGCCGGACGGCTTCACCACGACGGCAGACGCGTTCCGCCTGTTCATCCGCGAGAATAACATCGAGAAGCAGATTCGCGCCGAAATCGAGGGACTGAATAAAGATTCCAAGTCGCTGGCTGCCGCGGGCAAAGCGCTGCGCGCCCTCTTTTTAAAAGGCAAATTTCCCGAGCCAGTGGAAGAGCAAATTCGCAGCGCGTATCGCGATCTTTGCCGGCGTTATAAGGAGCGGGCTGTCGATGTTGCCGTGCGGAGCAGCGCGACCGCGGAAGATTTGCCGGCAGCAAGTTTCGCCGGTCAGCAGGAAACCTATCTGAACATTTCGGGCGAAGATGCGGTGGTCGAAGCGTGCCGGAAATGCTACGCATCGCTGTTCACCGATCGCGCCATTAGCTATCGGGAAGAGAAAAGGTTCGATCACCTGAAAATCGCGCTCTCGGCCGGTGTGCAAAAGATGGTGCGGGCGGATAAGGCCGGAGCAGGCGTCATGTTTTCCATTGATACTGAGAGCGGTTTCCCGCGCGTGGTGCGGATCAGCGCGGCGTGGGGATTGGGCGAAGCAGTGGTGAAAGGCGCGGTAAATCCGGACGATTACAGCGTGTTCAAGCCGTTGCTCGGGAAGAAAAATATCGACCCGATCCTGGAAAAAAATCTCGGCGATAAGCAACGTAAAATTATTTACGGGCGCAACCGCAGGCAGACGACGCGGATGGTCAAGACGACAACGAAAGAGCGCGAATCATTCGTGCTCACTGATGCCGAGATTCTGCGGCTATCGAAATGGGCTTGCGCGATCGAAGCGCATTACAAAAGGCCGATGGACATCGAATGGGCCAAGGATGGCGACACTGGCCAGTTGTTCATCGTGCAAGCGCGGCCTGAGACAGTGCATGCGCTAGAAAAAGCCGGATCGCTCACGACTTACCGATTGAAGGAAAAAGGCAAACGGTTGCTTTCGGGCCTGAGCGTCGGGGAGGCCATCGCAGCGGCGAAAGTGTGTCGGATCCAAAGCACGCGCGAGCTCGGCAATTTCAGGGACGGGAGCATCCTTGTCACCGAAATGACCGATCCGGATTGGGGTCCGATTTTCAAAAAGACCAAGGGCATCATTACCGACCTGGGCGGGCGCACGTGTCACGCCGCGATCGTGAGCCGCGAGATGGGCATCCCGGCAATTGTTGGCACCGGTGACGCGACAAAAGTGTTGCATGACGGCCAGGAGATCACGCTCTCGTGCACGGAAGGCGACGAGGGTTTTGTCTACGATGGCTTGCTCGATTTCGCTGAAGAAAAGGTCAGCCTCAAAGACCTTCCCAAAACGCGTACGCCGATCATGCTGAACATCGCCAGCCCGGGCGGCGCGTTTCGGTGGTGGAAACTGCCGTGCGACGGCATCGGACTGGCGCGGATCGAGTTCGTCATTGCCAATCGCATCCAGGTCCATCCCATGGCACTGGTGCGGTTCGACGAACTGAGGGATCGTCAGGCGCGCGCGAAGATCGATAAGCTGACGCGCGGTTACACGGATAAGCGCGAGTATTTCATCGACAAGCTGGCGCAAGGCATCGCTCGCATAGCCGCCGCGCAGCACCCGCGGCCGGTGATTGTGCGGCTAAGCGATTTTAAGACCAATGAATACGCGGCCCTCGTCGGCGGCGAGCAGTTCGAGCCACACGAGCAGAATCCGATGCTCGGTTTGCGCGGCGCGTCCCGTTATTACCACAAAACGTTTCGCGAAGCCTTCGGTCTGGAATGCGAAGCGATCAAACGCGCGCGCAACGAGGTCGGGTTGAAAAATGTGATCGTAATGGTGCCGTTCTGTCGTACGCTCGACGAGGCTGACAAAGTTCTGCACCTAATGGCGAAGAACGGTTTGGCGCGCGGCCGCGGCGAGCTGGAGATTTACATGATGTGTGAAATCCCTTCGAATGCGGTGCTCGCGGAAAAATTCGCCGAACGCTTCGACGGATTTTCCATTGGCAGCAACGATCTCACTCAATTGTTGCTCGGTGTCGATCGTGATTCGGCTGAGTTGGCCGAGTTGTTCGACGAACGCAACGAGGCGGTCAAAAACGCAGTCAGAGATGTCATTCGCGCCGCGCACAAGAAACATTGCAAAGTCGGTATCTGCGGCGAAGCGCCTAGCAATTACCCCGAATTCGCCGCGTTTCTGGTCGAATGCGGCATCGACTCTATCTCGATAAACCCCGATCGGTTTATTGAGACCAAGAAAATTGTGGCGAAAGCGGAAGTTCGGCGATGAGAAGCTGACTCCAAATCACGTTTTCAGTCGGGCATCCATTGTGATGTTTGTGTTGAGCAGCTTTGAAATCGGACAACCTTCTTTCGCTTTCTTGGCGGCAGCTTGAAACTTCGCCTCATCGGCACCGGGAATTTTGGCATTCACGTCGAGATGC
>DASQXY010000309.1:0-3193 GCA_035639455.1 Chthoniobacterales bacterium
GCTCAAACGGAGCGGGAGATAGAGGAAGAACTTCAGTCACACGTGCGGCTTCGCGCCGACGCTCTTGAACGCGGAGGTCTGGAGCGCGCGGAGGCCGAGCGACGCGCCCGGATCGAGTTTGGAAGCCACGTGTCATTCAAAGAGGAATGCCGCGAAGCGATGAGTGGAAACGCGATCGACCAGGCGACACAGGATCTCCGCTTTAGTTTGCGTGCGTTGCGGAAATCTCCGGGGTTTTCACTCGTGGCAGTGATCACTCTTGAGCTCGGCATTGGCGCGACGGTTGCAACGTTTTCGGTGGTGAACACGGTTTTGTTGCGGCCGTTTGCGTTCAGCCATCCGGAAAAACTGTTCTGGATTTATTCGCAACGCAGCGATAACGCGCGCGCCTATTTTTCGTTGCCCGAGTATTGCGATTATCGTGACCAAAGCACCTGTTTTGATGGCCTGGCCGGGGCCGCAAGTTTCAACGTGAGCTTTGCTGACTCGGGTCCGCCCGAGCGCGTCCAGGGCGTGCGAATGTCAGCGAGCGCGTTTGCCATGCTCGGAGTGCGGCCGTTTCTCGGACGAACGTTGATTGCTGAAGACGATCGCAACGGCGCACGCGGGGTCGGTTTGATCAGCTACGGTTTGTGGTCGCGGCGCTATGCCCGGGATCCGGCCGTGATCGGTCGTCCGGTGAACTTGAATGGCGAGATGCGCGAGATTGTCGGTGTTCTGCCGCCTAGCTTTGCCCTGCCGAATCTGGACACCGAGATCGTTGTGCCGCTGCAACCGGATGCCGATCCACGGCGGAACGTGCGCAATTCAGTCAACTTCCTGCGAATGGTCGGCCGGTTAAAACCGAGCGTAACGGCGCGACAGGCCCACGCCGAGCTTGAAGCGATTCGGCAAAACCTGCAGCGCCAATACCCGGGCATGTACACGGGGAAAATCGGGGTAGCGTTGGTTCCGCTGACCGAAGAGATCGTCGCAAATATCAAGTCAGTGTTACTCACGATCTTCTGCGCGGCCGGCGCCGTGCTTCTGGTCGGCTGCGTCAATCTGGCCGGCATTTCTCTTTCGCGCGCGGCGGCGCGACAGCGCGAACTCGCAGTGCGCACAGCATTGGGTGCGACGCGAAGTCAATTGACACGACTGCTCCTGACGGAAAGTTTCATCCTTGCGTTAGCGGGCGGGTCGTTAGGCATGTTGCTCGAGGTTTGGGGCCAGAAGGCTTTGCTTCGTTTGGTCCCGACGGACCTGCCGCGGATCGAGAGTTTCTCAATCGATTGGACGGTGCTACTATTTGCCGGCGCTCTCATATTTGTCGCCGCGCTCGCGTGTGGGCTGGCGCCCGCGTGGCTGCTTTCGCGATCGGACCTGCGCGACGCACTCGTATCGAGCGGCCACAGATCAACGGGGGGAGCATTGCAGTCGCGGCTGCGGACGTGGCTGGTGTCAGGTCAGATCGCGCTCGCGTTGGTTTTGCTCGCGAATGCCGGGCTGCTCTTACAGAGCTTTGTGCGGTTGAGCAGCGAACAACCTGGCTTCGATTCCACCGATGTGCAGACGATCCGTTTTTCACTGCCGCAAACTGGGTATGACGATGTGGCCACAATCGTGCACTTTTATGACGAGTTGCATTCTCACGCGTCGACGATCAATGGAATTAAGAGTGACGCGCTCATCTCGATCCTGCCCCTTGCTCCAAAAAGCATTTCATTCGTCCCTTTCACCCGGCCGGACCGGCCGCCTGCAAGGCTCGAGGACACACCCTCGACCAATTATCGCATCGTCACGCCAGAGTATTTCCGGACGATGGGTATCCCATTGCTCGACGGTCGTAATTTTACCGAATCGGACAACGCCGAGCATCCGCCCGTCGCGATCGTTAGCGCGATTATGGCGAAAAATCATTTTCCCGATCGGTCGCCTGTCGGGCAGCGGATCCTGGTTGGGGATACTGACGGCGATCCTCGCCCGGTGGAGATCGTCGGAATTGTCGGTCCGGTAAAACAAACGAATCTGGAAACACCAGCGAAAGCCGACATTTATCTGCCGCTTCGGCAGATGCCAAAAGATGGAGTGCCATGGCTGCGGAACAGCGCCTATTGGGTAGTCAAGACCTCTAGCGGAGCGGCAGGACTCGAACGACTTCTCCGCGACACAATTCAAAATGTAGATCCGAACGTCGCGGTTGGGACCGTGCGGCCGATGAGCGAATCTGTCGCCGCCGCGCTCGCCGCCCGGCGTTTTAGTCTGTTGCTAGTGGGCTCATTTGCGGCAGCAGCACTTTTTCTCGCGGCGGCCGGATTGTACGCCGTCATCGCTTATGGAATTCAGCAGCGAAACCGCGAGATCAGCGTGCGCCTCGCGCTTGGAGCAACGCGGGCAACGATCCTCAGCATGATTTTTAAAGAAGGCGCTGTGCTTCTCGCCGGCGGGATAATTACCGGTTTAGCAATCGCTCTCGCGCTGGCAAAACTCGTAGCTAGTCAGATGTACGGTGTGAACGAGCATGATCCATTCAGTTTCGCGGCCGTTGGCGTGATCTTGTCGGTTATTTCGTTCCTTGCCTGTGCGATTGCAGCGCGACGCGCAATGAAGATCGATCCCGCTGTGTCGCTGCGATCCGAATAGGCGATTCGTTTGAGCGATTACGCTCCCGCTGGTGCATCAAAGTGTGCTCTGATCATAGATTGCCGCAGAACAGCAGGATTGGGTTGCAGAGAAATTGATGAGATTCAACAGAAGCAAGGGGAGCGAAGGTTCGGCTGATCTTCTTTTGCCCGCTTGCCCTCCTCTGTAGACGAACTGCTTCCGACTTCTTGACAGGCGCGATCCCCGATTATATGTGTTATTGCAACATATGCCAATGCCACTGACCGGCAGAAAGGTTCTTCTGGCCCAACGCGACGGGCGGCGCGCCCTCGTGGAAGCAATCGCGCGCATCACGGGGATCGAGTATGCCTGATTTTAAATCTGAGATTCGAAGATCAATCGCTGGATTAAATCTCTCGCCGACGCGTGAGGAGGAAATCGTTGAAGAACTCTCGCAGGATCTGGAAGAGCGGTTCGAGCAAGCACTGGATCGTGGCGTTTCCGAGGAAGAAGCAACGCGTCTTGTATTAGAGGAGCTGACCCGACCTGATTCGCTCAGCGAGGAGCTCCGACGGATAGAGAAACCTCGGCGGCGCGCTTCTGGAACTTT
>DASQXY010000310.1:0-2658 GCA_035639455.1 Chthoniobacterales bacterium
TTTTGGCAAGCGCCAGTCCGGCTCGGACCTCCCCTACTCCATCAGTTCATCTGTTGCGGACGCATTGAAACAAGCGCGTGCCCGTCCAAGCCCGATCCTGCTGACCGGCTCACTCCATTTCGCCGGCGAAGCCCTCGCCTACTTGCGCGGCGAACCGGCGGCATTCGAGGAATGCGCGCAATAGGTGGATCGGCTTCTCCGAAGACGATGATAAAACAAGGCGGCTTCGCCGCGTAAACTACCAACACGCTCGGAGATTGCGTTCCACCTATGTCTCGATCCGCGGGAATAATGGTGCTGGTTTACCGAGTCGATGTTGGTCAGGCAAACCGCCCCAAGCTGCATTCGCGAGCGTCCAATTGCCGCTCCAATTAAGCTGATAACAGATTTCATGGGCTGCATTCGGCAGAACGGGTGAAATCAAAACCGCAATCACGCGAAGCCCCTCCGCCAAGGCGAAGAGCGTGTGATCGAGCGCGTCGGCGCGTTCGGGTTCTTTCGCCATTTTCCACGGTGCAGTCATCTCGATGTAGGTGTTGCAGGTCGTGACAAACTCGCCAACCCATCCGAGCGCGTCATGGATTTCGAAGGTCGACATCGCGCGCTCGTACGCGCGCACGAGATCGACAGATTGTGCGGCGAGCGGTGAATCTCCGCCCTTCTGTGTGACCAGACCCTCGCGATACCGATGCACCATGTTAAGGGTCCGGTTGAGCAGGTTACCTAACGAATTCGCAAGATCGGCGTTGTAGCGTTCGATAAGTCGCTCCTCGGAAAAATCGGCGTCCTTACCGGTCGCGATGTCGCTCATCAGATAATAGCGGAGCGCTTCGGCGCCGTATTTATTGGCGAGCGCGTTCGGATCGACAATGTTACCTAACGACTTGCTCATCTTCGAACCCGCAATGTTCCACCAGCCGTGGACGAGTAGCTGCGGCATTTGTTCATCGGGAAAACCGATCGCGTGCAGCATGATGAGCCAGTAGATGCCGTGCGCAGGCACGAGGATGTCTTTGCCGATAATTTGCAGCGCAGGCCAGCGCTCAAGGAAGGATGAAGGTTGAGCGATAAAGGATGAAATGGAGGGATCGTAACCGGCGAAGCTGATATAATTCGTGAGCGCGTCGAACCACACGTAAGTGACGAAATCTTTGTCGAAGGGCAGCTCGATCCCCCAATCGAGTCGCGATTTCGGCCGGGAAATACACAAATCGCCGCCGAGTTTCTCGACTGCGTTGCTCAATTCTGTTTCGCGAAAATCGGGAATGACGGCGTCCGTGCGCTCGGCCAGGTAGCGGAGTAGCCAGTCTTTGTGCCGGCTCAGCTTGAAGTAGTAATTTTCTTCCTCACGGAATTCGACCTGGCCCCATTCCGGACCGAAGTCGCCACCCGGTCCGCGCTCCTTGTCGGTAAGGAATTGCTCCTGGCGAACTGAGTAGTAACCGGCCTGTTTGTCCTTATAGATTTCGCCGGCATCAAACAAGCGCTGCAGAATTCCTTGCACGACTTTCTTGTGTCGGTCGCTCGTGGTCTCCGCCCACTCGTCATAACGGACGTCGAGCTTCTTCCACAGATCGACAAATTGCTGGGTGACATCTTTAACGAAATCCGCCGGCGGAACGCCGGCTTTGGCCGCCGACTGTTGCACTTTCTGGCCGTGCTGATCGACACCCGTGAGAAAGAAAACCTTCTCGCCTTTGAGCCGGTGATATCGCGTGATGACATCCGCCAGCACTTTTTCATAAGCGTGACCAATGTGCGGCGGCGAGTTGGTGTAATCGATCGCCGTAGTGATGAAAACCGTCTTCGGCACGCGTGAAGGTGGCGAGCGATTTGTTGTCGGGCAAGCGCATCGCTTGCCATTCTGTAGCCACGCGCCTGCGGCGCGTCAGACGAGACGGCTCACAGAGCGGTAGCTACAATGCGGCGCGGCAGAGCAAATATTGCTCTGCTGGCGACGCCCCTGTCATCACGCGGCTGGTGTTCGCACGGGGCGGGGCGTGAGGGCACGCCGGCTCCAGGTGAAATATCGATCTAATCCATGTGCGCCAGCATCTTTGGCCCGCCCGTGCGTAGGAATCGCACGACGAGAAAAGCGGCGAGAGCGATAAAGACGATGTTGAGGACTGTTGTGTAGTTGAAAGTGACAGATGTCTCCACAATTTGCGCGCTGCGCTGATGCGGAATTAATCCAAGGAGCGCGAAAACGATTTCAACGAGCAGCGCCGCCGAAGCCATTGCGGCATAAAAGACGCCAACGATAACGACGGTGACTTTCCAGCCATAATACTTGCGGTAGATGTCGATGACCGGCAGGACGATAAGATCGGCGTAAATGAAGGCGATCACGCCGCCGAAACTAATCCCTCCATTCCAGAGCACAGCCGCGAGCGGGATGTTGCCGACCGAGCAGACGAAGGAAAGTATCGCAACTACTGGGCCGATGATCGGGCCCCACAACGTCGCGCCCAGTGGATGCGAGCTGAGGAAAAAAGTTTTCCAGAAATCCTGCGGCACCCACGCGGCCAGCGCGCCGGCGATCAGCACGCCGCCCGCGATGTCTTTCCAGACCGCGGCCCAGTCCATTACGAAGTAGTGGCTGATGGCGGTGAAACCGCGCGGCGAGGCGATCCGGCGCAGGACCGGCCCTTCGGTCAC
>DASQXY010000311.1:0-8551 GCA_035639455.1 Chthoniobacterales bacterium
ATCGCGCTGCGGAAGATCGACAGTTGATAGCCGCTGCCACACGCAACAACCGCGCCCTGCTCACACGCGACCGGCGCCTCCTCATGCACGCCGTCGTGCAACACGGCTACTGCCCCCGCTCAGACGAGCCGTTGGAGCAAACAATCGAAGTCCTGCATCGGTTTGATCTAGCAGCGGCGCTTGTGCCCTTCAGCCGCTGCCTGCGTTGCAATGCAAGGCTGGAGCGTGTTGAAAAGGCGGTGGTGCTCGAGCAACTCGAGCCGCTCACAAAACTGTACTACAATGAGTTCCGCCGTTGCGCTGCCTGCGGCCAACTCTACTGGCGCGGGTCTCACTTCAGTAAGCTGCAAGCGCGCGTTGCGCAGCTAAGGCAGCGCTTATAGTCCGCGTCAAGATTTGAGCTCATCGCATGCAATTCTGCTCGTGTTTGTCTGGCTGTGCAGCCGCGCCGCGTTTGCCTACGGCCCGGCAGGCCACGAAATCGTAGGCGGGATCGCTGACAAACTGCTCGCGAACACCGCTGCGGGGCGACGTGTCGCATCGATGATCGATGGCATGAAATTGGGGAAGGCAGCGCTAGTCGCCGACGAAATCAAAGCTTGGGATATAGCGGGAGCCGATGATCCGAGTGCATTTCCTCAGTATTCCGCGCATCCAGAGATCGACAAACAGCTGCGTGACTTCTGGCGCGCAAACCAGCCGACGCACAATCGCGGATCACAAATGCCCTCGCATCATTGGTTCCACTACACCGATGTTCCCATGCTGAACCCACACAAGTATGCCGACGGCAAAATCGGTCGGCACCGATGGGACATCGTCCATATGATCCGATACTGTGTTGGCGTCCTGCACAGTGAGATTCCAGAGGACAACGCGCGGAAAATCACCAAGCCCGTCGCCGTTATTTTGCTCGCGCATTATGTCGCGGACATTCACCAGCCGTTACATGTCGGCGCGATGTACTTTGACGAAAGTGGGCGGGCCGTCGATCCGGACAGAGGCGACAAGGGAATCGAAGATGATGGCGGCAATACGATCATGCTCCGGCTCAACCACGGCACAATTGAGGAACTGACAAAACGCGGATTAAAATTGCACGGCTTCTGGGATAACGAAGCGGTCCTCGCAAATTTGCAGCCCCTGCCAATCACGATGTCGACGGAGGAACGAGGGCAGGCGATGGAAAGAGCCAAGCATCGCCTCATGAACCAACTCACGCGCGAACAACCGCCCAGCTGGCGATTGCCAGCTAATGTGCCGTTAAAAAACTGTGCCGAGGACTGGGCCGACGAAATTTTACCGGTGGCGCGCGAGGCACACGAGCGGCTGAAGTTCGTCAATGTGCACCCGCAGCGCGAGCAGGACCGAACCGTGTCCGCCGGGACCGCGCTGGAAAAAGCTGCGCCCGATGGAATGAGCTATACGGATTGGGCGGCGAAGATCGTCCGCTCAGAAATGCACAAGGCCGGCTGGCGATTAGCTGATCTTCTGAGTCAAGTTCTCACATCGGCGCCCCTCGATACGGGCGCAGAGTAACCAGTTGCCAGCGACAGTCTAACTTCTGAGCGATTTCAATATCGGCGGCGTTCAAATTGTACTCGAACGCCTCACCATGTCCGCTGCAGTGGGTGCGCCTCGGTGTTAAACGTCACTCTGTCGAAGTCGAGAGTGCGCGGCGGTGCGAAGAGGAGGTAGAAATACTTAAACGTTTCCGCAAGGACGAAGCTTTCCATCTCATCGCGCTTCTGTTTGCTCATGATGTCAGCCAATGCCGCGTAGCCGCCGTCGACTCGGCAATATTTGACGAAATCATCAAACATTTTCTCGCCCATGCGCCGGTATTCCGGGTCACGGGTGTAGTGGTAGAGGTAGTAAGTAGACTCGATAATTTCGGGCCGTAGATGATAACTGCCGGCGACGATGCGCCTGTTTTTGTAATCACAGACCTCTAGCTCAATGCCGTGCAGATTCCACATCTGAAATGACGACGATTGCAACCGACGCGCTCGTCCGATATCGCCTGCCAGAGCGAGTAGCGCCGGAAAAAACGCGTCGAGGGCACCATAAGTTGTTTCGGTGCGCCGACCAGTGTTCATGTCAGCGTGGCCGTACCACAACTCACGCCCGATCTCGTCGGCCAAGTATTTGTTAATCGCTGGAATACTCGCGTTCCACATCTCGCGGCAGTCCTCGTCACCAAACAAGCGCCAGCACTTCCACAAGTATTCGTAATACGAATCGATACCGCCGCTGATGTGACTGTCGGTATCGATCCAGTCGCCCGTCTCGACATTAATACTTGAGCCGACGAGACTGAGCGGCGAACGGCGTTTGAATGTTTCAACCAGCGCGCGTTTTGCTTTCTCGTAAAAGATCGGCTTGGCGGTGAGTTTGCTCAACGTGCCGAATTCAACCAGCAGCGTCCCGGTTTCGGCAGGGTTGGTAAGCGGATCGCGCGCCGCGCCCCTCTGAAGATCGACATAAACGTACGGCAAACCGGTCGGGGAATTGAACGCTGGAAGCAATCGATTGCCGAGGTCCTCCGCCAGCTCGAGGAGACGTGCGTCATCGCTCAATTGATAGCTGGAGAGCAGTCCGCCGAGCAGCCGAATTGTGATCTCGAAGTTCTTCACGTAAATGTCACGATCGAACGAGAGATTGTTATCGATCAGCGCCCGCGCCTGCGCCGCTTCCGCGTCGAGCTTCATCAGGATAAGCGTGTCGAGGGCATCAACCGGCGTCATAAGCAGAGGCGTGCCGTACCAATCGTGCGCGGTTTTGCTCAATGGCCGCAGGTCATCATGGCCCCACGCGTAACGCTGGTAGTTGTTCCAGGCATGCAGGAATTCCGCGCGTACTCGCTCGGCAACTTGCGCCGCGTGCCCGTCCTCGGAAGAGCGGCCGCATCCCGGCAACGCAAACGCGACGAACATCACCCCGCACAATCCGACGCCGCGTAGCGAGAGGGTCACATCAGTCGAGCCAGATCCTGCCCTCGGCCGAGTACTCGATCGGATTTTGATTAAAATAGTGCTGCAACTCTTTGTAGAGTCTCGGATGCCTGGAGCGCAGGGCGGTTGGTCGCTCAAAGAACGCTTCGACTGCTACGGCAAAAAACTCCGCCGGATTGGTCGCGCCATACGTGTCGAGCAGGGTCGGAATTCCCGTATCCTCAGCCGCACGAAGCGAGGCAAACTCCGTCGTCATTACTTCGCGCCAGGAAAGTTGCTGCTCATGAGTTGGCAATGCTGGCGCGCCATCCGCGGCGCCATTATCATAGTCAAGTTGGTGAGCAAATTCGTGGAGCACAATGTTGTGACCGTCGGAAGGATCGTCTGCGCCGGCTTGCACGGCATTCCACGCCAGCACCATTGATCCCATCCTTCGGCCGGTCTCGCCCAGTCGAGACATTTTTCCTTCCTCCCAAATCGGACCTTCGATCTGGCGTTGTTCCTCTACCAAATATGTCGATGGGTAGACCAGAATCGTAAGCAGTCGCGGAAAGTAATCCGTCTTCCGATGCAACAGGAGCAAACAAGCCTGCACTGCGATAGTTACCCGGATTTCACCGGTGACCTCCAAGCCCGCACAGCCCTCGAAACGCTTCTCGGCCAAGAATACCTGGATGTGACCGAGCAGTTCCGACCGGTCAGCCGTGGAGAGCCGGGCAAAAAACGCAATCTGACGTTTGATCACATCCAGCCACTCGCTCGGAAACGGCTTCGCCTTTAGCGCGTTTCGGCGTCGTTCTTTCAAAAAGCGAAACACGACCCCGCAAATGTACCTTTGCTGTAGCGGCGGTCTACTTATGGCGCTGTAGCCGCGCGAAGGCGCATAACCGTCGGGCCGAACCAATGCGCCGTCGTAGAGCGCCCGCTACGCAAGAAAATTCACGCTCGCGTTAATTGCAGGGGAGGATCACAATCTCTAAGGAGGAGCTTATGAATACACATTCAATCTCTCGTCGTCAGTTTGCTCATCTTTTAGGTGTCGGCGCCGCTGCCGCGATCGTGCGGCCGCGAATCACAATCGCGACAGAACCTTCGACCGTTCCAGCTCCGACCAAAGGCGCGGTTGTTCGACTCAGCGCGAACGAAAATCCATACGGACCGTCAGCCAAGGCACATGAAGCGATGAAAAATGCGCACAACGTGTGTAACCGTTATCCCGACGAGGCAAACGATGCTTTGATCGACAACATCGCGAAGATCAACAACGTCAATCGCGACCAGATCGCACTCGGCGACGGCTCGAGCGAGATTTTGAAGCTCTGTGCCGAGGCATTCAGCGGGCCGACGGAAGGCAAGCTGATTGTCGCTGATCCAACGTTCGAAGCGATTGTGGAATACTCGAAAGCGAACGGCGCCGAAGTCGTTAAGGTCCCGCTAACGAGCAGCTTTGCGCATGACCTCTCTAAGATGGCGGCAGCCGCGGACCGCGGGTTGATTTACGTCTGCAACCCGAATAATCCAACCGCGAGCATTACGCCAAAGAACGGTTTACGCGAGTTCATCGAGAAAACGCCACCGGAAACAATGATCCTTGTGGACGAAGCTTACTTCCATTACGCCGACAGCCCTGATTACGAGAGCATGATTCCGCTCGTCAAAGATCATCCAAATCTGATCGTTGCGCGAACGTTTTCGAAAATCTACGGCATGGCCGGCCTGCGCTGCGGCTATGGCGTGGCGCAAAAATCGACTATCGATCGGATGCATCCGTTCCAAATGTGGGACAGCGTCAACACGATGGCACTGGCCGCGGCGAGCGCGAGCCTGGACGATGTCGATCAAGTAAACAATGGTCGACGATTAAACAGTGAAGCGAAGAGTTTCACGGTTAGCGAACTGGAGAAACTCGGCTACAAATCGATTCCATCGCAGGCCAATTTCATTATGTTCGACTGCAAACGGCCGGTTGTCCCGGTCATCAAAGCGATGAAAGACCACAATGTCGCCGTCGGCCGACTGTTCCCTGCTCTGCCGAATCACATGCGCCTAACCATCGGAAAGAGATCCGAGATGGAAGCGTTCTTGAGCGCATTCAAGCAGGTAATGGCGTAAACTGCGCCACGCACTTGTAGCGGCGGTGTGTCAACCGCCGAACCATCAATAGGCGCTTGGCACGAGCGCGCATTGAACTTCTACCGGCTAGCCGATCAAACCGTGCAGGCAGAAATAAACTGTTGCGGCCATTGCCGCGACGACCACGACCGTGAGCAGCATCTTCTTCCGCCGGATTCGGCACGTCTCTTCGACTGAGAGCGCGAGATCGTTTGGCAAGAGCGCCGCGAGCGCATCCTGCAACAAGCGGCGCTCGGCCACGGGCAATTCGGCCGGGCTGCTGAACTCGCGATCGTTCACGATGACTTTAGCGTTGAGTTTGCCCACCAAGCGGGCGCCGGAGCGCAGCACGGCCGTTTCGCCGACCGCACGGTTGTAAGCTTGGCGCACCGTCGCCGGCATCTCCTCCGCGCTCGCGTACTCGCGTCCATTGAGCCGGATCTTAGTTTTGAACCCGACCGCCATTGGCTGGTGACGAAGCATTTTGCCTACCAACTCGCGCACGCGCTTCGGAAACCGCTAGTTCCCGTGAAACTCGAGCACGCCGTCTCTCGTCTCAATGTGGATGGTTTGGCCTTCGCGGATTTTGCCTTCCAGGATGTCGATGCTGAGCGGGTCGAGAATTTCTTTTTGGATGGTGCGGCGCAGCGGACGAGCGCCGTAAACGGGATCGTAACCTTCGCGCGCCAGGAGTTGTTTCGCAGACTCGGAAAGATCGAGCGTGATCTTTTGTTGCTCGAGTCGTTTGGATAAGCGGCGCAATTGAATTTCGACGATCTTCTTCAGATCGTCTTCGGTGAGCCGGTCGAAGATGATTATCTCATCGACGCGGTTGAGAAACTCGGGTCGGAAATGCGCGCGCAACGCGTCCATGACCAGACGCGAGCGGGCTTCGCGTGATTGTTCTTCCTCGGTAATAAATTGCGAGCCGATGTTCGAGGTCATGATGATGACCGTATTCTTGAAGTCCACCGTTCTTCCCTGCCCATCGGTGATCCGGCCATCATCGAGCACTTGCAAAAGCACGTTGAACACATCCTGGTGCGCTTTTTCGATCTCGTCGAATAGCACGACCGAGTAGGGCTTGCGCCGCACCGCTTCGGAGAGTTGGCCGCCTTCCTCATAGCCGACGTAACCCGGCGGCGCGCCGATTAATCGTGCGACTGTGTGTTTCTCCATGTATTCGCTCATGTCGATCCGGATCATGTTGTTCTCGTCGTCGAACAAAAATTCCGCGAGCGCGCGTGATAGCTCGGTTTTGCCCACCCCGGTTGGGCCGAGAAAAATGAATGAGCCGAGCGGACGATTCGGGTCCTGCAATCCGGCGCGCGCGCGACGCACCGCGTTGGACACAGCCTTGATTGCTTCCTCCTGATCGACAACGCGCTCATGCAAATGTTGCTCGAGTTTCACCAGTTTCTCGCGCTCGCCTTCCTGCAATCGTGAAACCGGAATGTGCGTCCAATTGGAAACGACTTCCGCGATGTCTTCCTCGGTCACCTCTTCGCGCAACAAATGTGACTTTCGATCTTTCGCTTCCTTCGCCGCCGATTGCCCAAGCTTCTTCTCCAGGTCGGGGATGCGCCCGTACTGAATCTCGCTTGCTGTGGCCAAGTCGCCGCGGCGTTGCGCGCGCTCCAGCTCGGTGCGCAGCCGGTCGAGTTCTTCCTTCCATTTCCGCTGCTCTTCAATGACCGCTTTTTCCTTCTGCCACTCGGCTTTTAGCGCGCTGGATTTCTCCTTCAGCTCAGCGAGTTCTTTTTCCAGGTTCTTCAAGCGCTCTTTGCTCGCTGGATCTTTTTCCTTCTTGAGCGCTTGCCGCTCCATTTCGTGCTGCATGATTTCGCGCTCGATTACGTCGATTTCTGTCGGCATGGAATCGAGCTCGATCTTCAAGCGCGACGCCGCTTCATCGACAAGATCGATCGCTTTGTCGGGAAGGAATCGATCACTGATGTAGCGATGCGACAGGACTGCGGCCGCAACAAGCGCGGCGTCAGTGATGCGAACGCCATGATGGACTTCGTACCGTTCCTTTAATCCGCGCAGGATGGCGATCGTGTCTTCCACGCTCGGCTCGTCGACCATCACCGGCTGGAAGCGTCGTTCCAGCGCCGCGTCTTTCTCAATGTACTTGCGGTACTCGTCGACCGTCGTCGCGCCGATCGTGCGCAACTCGCCGCGCGCGAGCATCGGTTTCAACATGTTCGAGGCGTCCACCGCACCTTCCGCCGCGCCTGCGCCGACAATCGTGTGCAATTCGTCAATGAAAAGAATGATTTCGCCCTGCGAATCGGTCACTTCCTTTAGGAATGCTTTCAGCCGGTCCTCGAACTCGCCGCGGAACTTCGCACCGGCAATCATCGCGCCGATGTCCATCGCGATGACGCGTTTGTTTTTTAACGAGTCCGGCACGTCTCCACTGACAATTCGGCGCGCCAGACCCTCGACGATGGCAGTTTTGCCCACGCCGGGATCGCCGATCAGCACCGGGTTATTTTTGGTGCGCCGTGAGAGCACCTGCATAATCCGGCGGATCTCATCGTCGCGGCCGATGACGGGGTCGATCTTCCCGCGCCGCGCCAGCTGAGTGAGATCGCGTCCATATTTTTCCAAAGCCTGAAATTTGGCTTCCGGATTCTGGTCGGTGACACGCTGCGAGCCGCGCACTTGTTGCAGCGCTTGCATGAGCTTATCGCGCGTGAGGCCAAGTTCCTTGAGCGTTCGTGCAGCCGGCACGTTCGCGTCGGTGAGTGCGAGCAGGTAATGCTCGGCGCTAGTGAATTCGTCCTTTAACAACGACATTTCCTTCTCCGCGCCGTCGAGTACGCTGCGCAGCTCGTTCGAAAGGCGAAGATCAGCCGCGCCGCCATGCACGCGGGGGCGGCGCTCGAGCTCAGCATTCAGCCGCTCGCGCACTGCGTTGGCGGCCACACCAATTTTATCCAGCAACGGCTGCGTGATGCCGTCGCTCTGATCGAGCAGCGCCGAGAGGAAATGTTCGTTTGTGATTTCCTGATGGTTGAACCGCGAAGCGATGTCCTGCGCCGCCTGCAGCGCCTCCTGCATCTTTTGGGTGAACTTGTCGATCCGCATACTTGAAAATAATCAACCTGACGCGGTTGTCATTCCGAGCGAAGCGAGGACCCTCACAGTCGAAGCATTGAGCACACTAGCTAAGTTGTTTGATCAACGAGCTTTTGGAAGATCCTTCGCTGCGCTGACTATGAGCGCTGAAAGCGAGAGAGTGCGGAAACGAGCAAATCAGTACGGAAACCCATGTGGTAGCCCTACAATTCTCTGGCCGAAGAGTCGTTTGACACAAACGCCTCTCCAACGCTGACTGTTGGCCGTGGGCGCCGAATTGAAGTTAGCGAGTCGCAACACGCTCGCGGTTTTGCGTCCGGGTCCGTTTCGCCGTTACATCATCGGGAGCGCCATCTCCGACACCGGAACCTGGATGCAAGTGATGGCGCAAGGTTACG
>DASQXY010000312.1:0-12065 GCA_035639455.1 Chthoniobacterales bacterium
CTTTAAATCGAGCTCGGCCTCGGCCGGTGTACCAAAAACTCGGGCGCGGGTTTCGTCGAATTCTTTCTCCCAGCGCGCGACGACAACGGTCGCGAGACAATTGCCGATCACGTTCACGCACGTGCGGCCCATATCCATCAGTTCATCGACGCCGAAAATGACGGCCACACCGATTGGTCCGAGGCCGGACGGCAGGAACGAGTTCAACGTACCTAACAAAATCACGAGAGAGGCACGTGGCACCCCGGCCACGCCTTTGGAGCTAAGCATTAAGGTCAGCATCATCGTGATCTGCTGGCCTAACGACATATGCCAAGCGATGGTTTGTTCGGCGGCTTGCGCAACGAAAATTGAGGCCATTGCCAGATACAGGGTCGAGCCCGTGAGATTGAACGAATAGCCAGTCGGCATGACGAAGCCGACGACGTGTCGCGGCACGCCGAAGCGTTCCATGGCCTGCATCGCTTTTGGCAACGCCGACTCGCTGCTCGTCGTCGCAAAGGCGAGCACCGCCGGCTCGCGCACCGCGTGCACGAATTGTCGCAGCGGTACTCGCGCAATCCAAATCACCAGACCGAATACGAGCACGACGAAAATCGCCAGCGCGACGTAGAGCGACAGGATCAGCTTCCCGAGATTCACGAGCACGCCAGGTCCTTGGGTAGCGACCGTGTGCGCCATGGCTGCGCCGACGCCGACCGGTGCGAAGAGCATGACATAGTTGGTGAACTTGAACATCACCTGGGAGAGGCTTCCCATCGCATGCACGATTGGTTGACCAATTTCGCCAACCGCAGACAGTGCGAGCGCGAACAGGACCGAAAACGCGACGATCTGGAGCACATCGCCGCGCACCATTGCGTCAATGATGCTGGCCGGAAACGCGTGCACGATTGTTTCCACCAGCGTCTTCGGATGACTCGCGCCGATTGTTTTGATCACATCGGTATTGCTGGGCGCAAGCGTCACCCCGATTCCCGGCCTAACGAAATTTACAACCGTGAGACCGATGAACAACGCGGCCGTCGTGACAATCTCGAAGTAAATAAGCGCTTTCAGGCCCATCCGCCCAACCTTCTTCAAAGCGCCCGCGCCAGCGATGCCAACGACAATGGTCGAGAAGACCAGCGGCGCGATGATCGACTTGATGAGGTTGATGAAAATGTCTCGTAGAAAATAAACTGCGTTCCCCCAATCCGGTCGCAACCAGCCGATCATCGCGCCGACGATCAGCCCGATGAAAATCTGTGTGGTGAGCGACGGGCGATACCAGGGCCGGCGCTTTGAAATCGCAGAGATCATTTCTTATCCACAGATTTCGCAGATTTCCGCTGATTAAAAAACTCGAAAGCCCAAATCTGCGTAATCTGCAGACGTGTTCCTGTCGTACCTTGAATGCAGCGCGTGCGGATCGCGCCGCGACTGGCGAAGCTTGGAGAATCTTTGCATCTCCTGCGGTAAACCGCTTTTCGCCATCATCGATCTGGCGGCGGTCCGGAAACTCGACCGCTTTAAGCCATCAAGTCTGAGGAGTCGGGAGAAATCGGTGTGGCGATTTCGCGAAGTTTTGCCGCTGCCGGCGATGGTTGAACCGGTTTCGCTAGGCGAGGGCGGAACGCCTTTGCTGCGCGCGAAGCGATTTGCGCCAGATGTCGATCTTTGGATCAAGGACGAATCACTCAATCCGACACAAAGTTTTAAAGCGCGCGGGATGTCGGTCGCTGTGTCGATGGCGAAATATCTCGGCGCCAGCAAACTCGCCCTGCCGAGCGCCGGGAACGCCGGCGGCGCGCTCGCGGCTTATGCTGCCGCGGCAGGACTCGAAGCGCACATCTTCATGCCGCGCGACGCTCCGCGCGCGAACATCGTCGAGTGCCGCGAGCTCGGTGCGGATGTCGAGCTTGTCGATGGCCTGATCACTGATTGCGCTGCGGAGATCGCCCGCCGCAAAGAACGGGCAGGCTGGTTCGACATGTCGACGCTGAAAGAGCCGTATCGGATCGAAGGCAAAAAGACGCTCGGCTATGAGTTGGCCGAACAGATGGATTGGAAATTACCGCACGCGATCCTCTATCCAACCGGTGGCGGCACTGGTCTGATCGGGATGTGGAAAGCGTTTGATGAAATGGCAGCCCTTGGCTGGCTCGAGCATTACCGGCCGCGCATGTTTTCAATCCAAGCGAGCGGTTGTGCGCCGATCGTGCGCGCGTTCGAACGTGGCGAAGAATTCGCCAGCGAGTTTCCGAAGGCGCACACCATCGCGTCCGGTTTGCGCGTGCCGAAAGCGATCGGCGATTTCCTCATTCTGAGAATCCTTCGGCAGTCGAACGGCGGCGCGGTCGCGATCGATGACGACGACATCATCCACACAGTGCGGGAAGTCGGCTCGACCGAAGGTCTATTCGTCGCGCCGGAAAGCGCGGCTTGCTTCGCCGCGCTCAAACAGCTGCTTGCTGGCGGCAAGATCCACACTGGCGACCGTGTTGTGATTTTCAACACCGGGTCGGGCGTGAAATACCTCGACTGTTTCGGCAGGGATTTCTAGCCTGCGGGGATGGCTATTCGCGAGAACCCGCGACGACATCTATTCCTGCTAATCGCATTACTAAGCCTGGTTGTTTTGGCGCCGCTGCTAAGCGTGGTTCGTCACGGCATTGTATTTTTGAATGTCATCGGCGCGGCCGTGCTTTTGTCCGCGTTGTACGCCGTGAGCGAAAGCAAACATGTTTTCCTCACCGCGATGATTCTGTCGATCGTATCGTCGCTGCTAATGGCTTATCCGGCTCATGTAATCGTCCTCGTGTCACATACGATGATGATTACGGTACTTGGTTTTTTCGCGGCTGCTATTTTGAGCTATGTCTTGCGTAGCGGGCGGGTTACCAGCGGATAAAATATTCGCGGCGATTTGCGCGTATTTGCTGATCGGCTACGCCTGGGCGTTCGGCTATTCCATTCTCGACGAATTTCATCCTAGCGCGTTTGCGGCTCCGACAGAAGTGGCCCGGAATGATTACGTCGGGCGCGTCATGCAGATGCGTTATTTCAGTTTCGCGACGCTCGCGACAGTCGGCTATGGCGACATTGTGCCCCGCACGCCGCGCGCACGAACTATGGCGATTCTCGAGGCGTCCTTGGACAATTCTATCTCGTCGCGTTGATCGGCCGTCTCGTCGGCTTGCACATCGTCCACGGAAGCAACTCACCGTGGCACGATGAGCATTAGCCGAAATCGTATTTCGATCACCACCGCTTCTTCGGGCTGCGGTTCGTCCAACTCCGCGAAGTGGCTTTGCAGCAACGCCGGATCGATCGGTGCGCTGCTGATGGCGGCGGGCCATTTCCTATCGAGCTTATCGCTTCCGCAGCCTCGGCCTCGCAGGCTCACGCCGCACGCACAAGACCAAGCTCACGTCAGCTCGCCAACAGGTAAATCGCAGCCAGCGCGAGCAGGAAATATGGAACGAGAATGGCGGCGCCAGCGTAATCCTTTGCCATGCGTTGACCGAAGAACAGCGCCAGGATCGCTACTGCGGAAACAACTGCGCCAGAAAATGCAACGGCTGGATCGCGGGCGACGATCAGTAACAAGCAACCCAGCGCGCTCAATACTCCCGCAGCGGTTTCGAGAATAGTAAGGATGGTGAAGAGCAACGGCACGAACCGGGCAAGCGGGCTCTGTGCGAAATGTCCGCGCAACCAATCGAGGTTGCCAGCGCGATCGAAAATTTTGTCGGTGCCGGATTGGAGAAAGAGAATGCTCAGAAACGCCGACGCGAGAATCTGCGAAATGTAAGTTGCCTTCGTGATCATGCGGGCAATTTGATCCCACCGCAATTTAGCCCGAGCGGCGCGTAATTGTCGATCTAGCCGGGCCGCCAAATCTGCGCCACGGAATTCCTCTGGCGACTATTACTACGACGGGCTTCGTGTGTCGGCTGCTCTGCTGCCCGATAACTGAGCGGTGGGTCTATTTCACGCGGCTAAATTCAAGTCGGGAACCGCTCGAATCTTGGAACGTCATGTGGTCACGAGCGATCGCGGCTTGATAGACGGAGGTCCCCGACGGTGTCTCGATCTTGATCCGGCCGCTGTTCCCAAACGTGTACCTACCGCGAGTGCTACCAATCACGACCAGTCCGTTGCTGGCGAATTCCCAGACAACCGCGTTCGGATCGGGCGACGTGCGCCACTTACCGAGGATGTCGTGGGAAGGTCCGCCGCAAGCGGTGAAAACCCAAACCAGAACTGCGGTTACGCCTATTCGAAGCTGATACGGGCTAAGTAGATGTGCCATGACCGACGGCTCCGATCGGCCAACTGAAATTATCGTTTCCTAGAATCTTGTCTCGCCTCGCGCTTCGCCTCTTTTGCTGCTTTACCAGCTGTCTTCCCTTCGCCAGGGCGATATTCTTCCTGTTCGGCCGCGGCAAAAGCTTTCTCCAACCCGACCATGTCTTCGCCGGGCTTGAGCGTGTCGAATGTCTCGGCTTCCTTGCGCAATTCCTCCTCCGAGTAGGTAGCGGCTTTGATCGATAATCCGATGCGCCGCTCGATTTTATCGACCTTGATCACGCGCGCTTCCACTTCCTGACCGACCTTGAGCACGTCTTTGACTTTCGCAACGTGGTTTTCGCTTAACTGCGAGATGTGGACGAGCCCATCAATGTCATCGGCGAGCTGCACGAATGCGCCGAAGCTGGCGAGCTTGGTCACCTTGCCCTTGACCAAATCGCCGATTTTGTATTTCTGATCGATGTTCTTCCACGGATCTTCTGTGAGCTGTTTAATCCCGAGGCTGATCCGTTGGTTGGTTTTGTCGATATCGATGACCTCGGCTTCGACTTCGTCGCCTTTCTTAAAGACCTCACTCGGGTGATTAATCTTCCGCGTCCAGCTCAGGTCACTGACGTGGATCATGCCATCGATTCCTTCGTCCAACTCCACGAAGGCGCCGTAGGCGGTCATGTTGCGGATCTTGCCTTTGACACGGCTGCCAATCGTGAACTTCTTCTCGATCTCGTCCCACGGATTCGGCTCGAGCTGGCGCAGGCCTAACGAAATCTTCTGCTCCTCTTTATTGACGCCGAGCACGACGGCTTCGACTTCCTGGCCTACGCTCAGAATATCGGAGGGGCGCATTATTCGCTTGGTCCACGACAACTCCGAAACATGGATCAGCCCTTCGACGCCTTCCTCCAACTCAACAAACGCACCATACGGCACGAGATTTGTGATCCTGCCTTTGACGCGCTGACCAGCCGGAAAACGCTCCTCGATCTGGTCCCAAGGGTTTTTCTGCGTCTGCTTTAGGCCTAACGAGACGCGCTCCTTCTCTTTATTGATGTCGAGCACGACGACTTCGAGCCGCTGTCCCACTTTCACCAGCTCGCTCGGATGACCGAGGCGTCCCCAGGTCATATCGGTGATGTGCAGGAGACCGTCCATGCCGTCGAGGTCGATAAACGCGCCGAAGTCGGTCAGATTCTTCACCGTGCCAACAACACGGTCGCCGACCTTGACGCCGTCCAGGAATTTCTGGCGCTTTTCGCTGCGCTCCTGCTCGATGATCTCGCGCCGACTGAGCACAACGTTGCGGCGGTCATCATTGATTTTGACGATCTTGAAATCGTAAGTGTTGCCGACGAACTGCTGCAAATCTTTTGGTGGCACAATGTCGATCTGCGAGGCGGGAAGGAATGCTTCGACCCCGATGTTCACCATTAGCCCGCCTTTTACGACCGATTTTACCTTGCCTTTAATGAGGCCGTCGTCTTCATAGACGCTGGCAATCTTGTTCCAGTTCTGCCGATAGGCGGCCTTCTCCTTCGACAGTACCACCATGCCTTCGTCGTTTTCCAGGCGCTCGAGCAGTACATCGACTTCATCACCTACCTCGAGGTTCTCTACGTCCTCAAATTCCGTGATCGGGATGACGCCTTCGGACTTGTAACCGATGTCGACGAGCACTTCGCGGGGGCGAAGTTCCAGGATGCGGCCTTTGACGATGGAGCCTTCGCGAAACTCCGGCATCGCCTTCGCCATCACATCCTGCATTTGCACCATATGTATAAAGCTTTCGACCTGTCGCGGCGGTCCGACCGCCGAAATTCCGCTCAGCTACTAGGGCGGAAAAGGGAGCGCCACACTAGGCGTTTTCATGCGCTCGGTCAACACGCGTTCTGGAGCGGCACCGCGCCGTCGGCTGGCATCGTGAGCGCAGCGAAGGATCCCACCCGTGCAGTCCTGCTCATGCTGACCAGTATATGTCGCCAACAGGCCTGTGGGAGATTCCTCGGTTCGTTCGGAATGGCCGCGGAGTACACAGTGAAGGTTGGACGTTGAGCGTTGGGCGTTTTCTTTTACGTTTCAGGTAGATGTCGATTCTGCGCCTGGCGTTTGTTGCGACGCTCTTGGCATTCACGCCGTCGCGCGGCGCATCGCCGGCTGAAGAACACGTTCTCACTGGGATCAAATTGCCTGACATCAGCGTTGTGCATCTTTGGGCGCCGTGGTGCTCCAATTGTCAGGCCGAATTGAAAAGCGGCGGCTGGCTGAAGGCCATCAAAGACAATCCGCAGGTGAAATTTTATTTCGTGTCGGTATGGAACGACGGACAGGATGGCCACGCCATGTTACAACGCTTTCAAATTGTCGACCAACCGAATGTCGAACTGTCGGCCGATCCAGGGCCGCGCCGCGGCGAAAACAAGATCAAACAGTTCGCCGGCCTGCCGCTCTCGTGGATTCCAACCACATGGATTTTCAAGGACGGTGATTTACGTTATGCACTGAATTACGGCGAGGTTCGCTTTCCCATGCTGCAACGCTTGATTGAGGACAGCAAATCGGAGTGGTCACATAAAGGTGAACCGAAGCTCGAAGAATGACGAGATTCGAATGACGCAGCACGAGCTAATGACGAATGAGGAAATTCGAATACTGCGCGCGCGTCTTTTTCCTCATTCGGATTTCGTCAGTAATTCGTCATTCGTGATTCGTCATTCATCTTTCCTCTCATGACTCTGGCATCGACGGAAATTCTCGCCAAAGCGGCGCGGGCAAAGCCGCCCGGCATCCTGGCGCTCATCGGCGACACGCCGCTGGTTGAGATCACGCAATTTGACACCGGCCCCTGCCACCTTTTCTTAAAATTAGAGAACCAGAACCCGACGGGCTCGATCAAGGATCGCATCGCACTGTCGATGATCGAAGCGGCCGAGCGCGATGGGCAGTTACAAGTCGGCGGGACGGTCATCGAGGCGACGGCGGGAAACACTGGTCTCGGGCTGGCGCTTGTCGCCAGTGCGAAAGGTTATCGCGTCCTGCTCGTGATTCCCGATAAGATGTCGCAGGAAAAAATTTCGCACGTCAAAGCACTTGGTGCCGAAGTGCGACTCACGCGATCGGACGTGACACGCGGCCATCCGGAATATTACCAGGATATGGCAGCGCGCCTGGCCGAAGAGATTCCGGGCGGATTTTATGTGAATCAATTCGGCAATCCGGCCAATCCGCTCGCTCACGAGCGCACGACCGGTCCGGAGATTTGGGAGCAAATGCGCCATGATGTGGACGCGATTGTCTGTGGTGTCGGCTCCGGCGGCACGCTGACTGGCCTCGGACGCTTCTTTAACCGGGTCAAACCGCGCCGCGGCATCGAAATGGTGCTCGCCGATCCGAAAGGGTCGGTCCTTTACCACTACGTTAAAACCGGGGAGCTGGCGGAGTGTTCCGGCAGCTGGGCCGTCGAGGGCATCGGCGAAGATTTTGTCCCGGAAATCGCAGAGCTGTCGTTCGTGACCGACGCATTCGAAATCGATGATGAGGAAAGTTTTACCATTGCGCGCGAGCTTTTGCGCAAAGAAGGGATCTTCGGTGGATCATCCACGGGAACGCTGGTCGCTGGGGCGCTGCGCTACTGCCGCAAACAAACGCAGCCCAAACGGGTCGTCAGCTTCGTTCCGGACACAGGCAACAAATATTTGTCCAAGATGTATAACGACTTTTGGATGGCCGAGCAGGGGTTCATCCACCGGCCGCCGCACGGCGACTTGAGTGATCTGATTTTGCACCGCTACGAAGCAGGCGAGGTCATCACGATCGGTCCCGACGACACGCTGCTGACCGCGTTCAAGCGCATGCGCGACACGGACGTCTCGCAGCTGCCGGTTGTCGACCAAGCCGGCCGCGCTATCGGCATCATCGATGAATCGGACATCCTCGTGAAGGTGCATCGCGACCCGACGCATTTTAATGATCCGGTGAAAAATGCGATGACCGACCGACTTGAGACCCTGCCGCCAAAGGCCAAGATCAAAGATCTGCTCGGGGTTTTTGATCGAGGCCGCGTCGCGATTGTGATGCACGGCGATAAATTTCTCGGCCTGATCACGCGCAGTGATCTGCTATCGTATCTGCGGCTGCACATGCCAACAACGTAAGAGGCGACGGCGCATGCGAGACGTTTTGTAGCAACACGCTCTCAGCGTCCCACTTTTCGGGAAGCAAACTGCTTCCCCTGCAGCATTGGCCGCATAACGTAAGGTAGACATGAAGAAGCAGCAAGGATTCGCCACGCGCGCCATTCACGCTGGGCAGGAACCGGACCCGACGACCGGCGCAATCATGACGCCGATTTATGCCACTTCGACTTACGTGCAGGAGAGTCCGGGCAAACACAAAGGTTACGACTATTCGCGCTCGATTAATCCAACCCGGCTCGCTTACGAAAAATGCATCGCTGCGCTGGAAAGCGGCACGCGCGGATTTGCCTTTGCCTCAGGACTCGCGGCGATGGCGACGGTACTCGAGCTGGTCGACAGCGGCTCGCACGTGGTCGCCGGCGATGACCTTTACGGCGGCACGTTTCGTCTGTTCGAAAAAGTGCGACGCCGTTCAGCCAACCTCGATTTCACATATATCGATCTTACCGACGCGTCGCGCTTCGAACGCGCAATCAAAGACAACACCCGGATGGTCTGGATCGAGACACCGAGTAATCCGCTCCTGAAAATTATCGACCTGGAGGCCATCGCTAGAATCGCACGTGAGCACGAGATCATCTCGGTTTGCGACAACACCTTTGCCACGCCGTGGATCCAACGGCCGATCGAAGTTGGTTTTGACCTCGTGGTGCACTCCGCGACCAAATATCTCAACGGACACTCCGATTTAATCGGCGGCGCCATTGTGGTCGGCGACAAGCGGGAACTCGGCGACGAAATCTGGTTTCTGCAAAACTCGGTCGGCGCGATCGCCGGCGTGTTCGACAGTTTCCTTGTGCTGCGGAGCTTAAAGACGCTGGCGTTGCGCATGGAGCGCCACTGTGCGAACGCGCTCGAGATCGCGCGCTGGTTGGAAGACCACCCGCAGGTCAAATCGGTTCGTTACCCCGGCCTCAAGTCGCATCCGCAGCACGATCTCGCTCGCGAGCAGATGCGCGGCTTCGGTGGAATCGTGACTGCGATCCTGAAGACCGACCTCGCGGGTACGCGTCGTTTCCTTGAGAACACAGAGCTTTTCGCCCTGGCTGAAAGTCTCGGCGGGGTGGAAAGCCTCGTCGATCATCCCGCCCTCATGACGCACGCCTCCGTTCCGCAAGAGCAACGGGAGGCTCTTGGGGTCACTGACTCGCTCGTTAGGCTTTCCGTCGGCGTTGAGGACGTGCGCGACTTGATCGACGATCTGGAGTTCGCCTTCGAGGCGATCGGGGCATAGATATCCTGGCTCTGTGTCCAGCGGACATTCTCGCCCGCTGCGTCAGCGGGCTGCAAACCCGCTGGCACACAGGCTACAAGCCTATGTTCCGAATTGTCATCAGGCGACATCCACTTAACTTGCTCGCCCGATGGCGAACACCTTCGGCCAACTTTTTCGCGTCACTACGTTCGGCGAGTCGCACGGCGGTGGGGTCGGCGTCGTGATCGATGGTTGCCCGCCCAAGATCGGCATCAACGAAACCGATATTCAACGCGAGCTCGACCGCCGCCGGCCGGGACAGAGCAAAATCACCACGCAGCGCAAGGAAGAGGATGTGTGCGAAATTTTGTCAGGTGTATTTGATGCAAAATCGTTAGGCACGCCGATTGCCATTCTGATCCGCAACAAAGATGCGCGCCCGGAGGATTATCTTGATCTGGCAAAGACGTTTCGGCCGTCGCATGCCGATTTCACCTACCAAGCAAAATACGGAATTCGGAACTGGCAGGGTGGGGGCCGGGCGTCCGCGCGGGAGACGATCGGACGCGTTGCAGCCGGTGCCATCGCACGGAAGGTTTTGCGCACGCTCTTTCCGAAGATCGACATCGTCGCCTACGTCGCGCAGGTGCACGACATTAGAGGCGAGATCGATAGATTCAACGTACAAAGGCGCGATGTTGATTCGCAAATTGTGCGATGTCCTGACAGCGCCGCCGCGAAGCGAATGACGCAGCTAATTGAAAAAACGCGTGCCGCCGGGGACTCGTTAGGCGGCGTGATCGAATGCGTCATTCGAAATCCACCGCCGGGCTTGGGCGAGCCGGTGTTCGATAAACTCGAGGCCGAGCTCGCAAAAGCAATGTTGAGTTTACCGGCGACGAAAGGTTTTGAGATTGGCTCGGGTTTTGCCGCAGCGCGAATGCGGGGGTCAGAGCACAATGACACGTTCGAAGTCCGCGCCGGTCGAATTCGAACCTCGACAAATTATTCCGGCGGAATCCAAGGGGGCATTTCCAATGGCGAGGACATTTACTTTCGAGTCGCTTTCAAACCGACGGCGACGATCGCGCGTGCGCAAAAGACAGTCACGGCTTCACGCCGGGAGACGACACTCGCCGCGCGCGGGCGCCACGACCCATGTGTGCTTCCACGCGCGGTGCCGATGGTCGAGGCGATGGCGGCGCTGGTCTTGTGCGATCACGCGCTCCGGCAGCGTGCGATTACTCCCCGCAAATGAAGCCGCAAGTTGAATCGGCGGCCGGTTCACCGGTCTGGCAACTGCTGTTTCTTTCCTTTGCGCTGGTGCTCGTCGCCTACCAAATATTGCGGGGCTGGCGGAGCGGCGCCGGCCGCCAGCTCGCACGATTGGCCGCCGTTGTGGCGGCGTATTTCGCGGCCTTTTACGCCGGCAAATTTGTCGCTCCGGTCATTCAGCCGTTCGTCAATTTACCGGAGGCACTATTATCGGTTTTCGGCGGCGCACTGCTGGCGCTTGTTGCTTACGCAGTTGTCAGCGGGCTCGGCCTCATCGCGTTCAAACGCACAAGCGCGCATCAATCGGCAGCTGTGCGCTGGTTCTGCGGGTCGGCTGGCGCGGTGCTTGGATTTGTCTTCGGTTTGTTCCTGATATTCCTCTTGCTCGTCGGCGTACGGTCGCTCGGGGCGATCGCAGACGGGCAGGTCCGACAAAAAACGGCCGACACCGCCGTAGCGCACGCCGTGGACATGCGGATCGGTGTGCCTGCAACCGCAACGCATGATTCGTCTGATCTGGTAACTTTGCTTGCCCGGCTAAAGAATTCACTCGAGTTCGGGGTGATCGGGGACGCGGTCAAAAGGGTCGATGTTGTTCCCGAACGAGTCTACGATGACTTGGATAAGCTCGGGCAAGTGGCATCAAATCGCCAAAGTGCCGAGCGTTTTCTTTCATTTCCCGGCGCGCGCCAGTTGAGCGAGAACCAGCGAATCATCGCGCTGCGAAGCGACCCAGAGATTGCCGACATGATCCAGCGTGGCCAGATTGTCGATCTTCTGCGTGATCAGCGGATCATCGATGCAGCAAATGACCCGACGCTTGTCGCCGCGCTCAAAAATTTCGATTTTCGTGCTGCGCTCGATTACGCGCTCGAGAAGTAATTGCAAATTGCAGATTGCAAATTGCAAATTGAGAACCTGTGACGTCGGATGAGCTCAAGCTCCGAACAAAGCACTTTGCGCTGCGAATCCTGAAACTGATCGCCGCGCTTCCAAAAACAATTGAAGGCCGCGCCATTGCGAACCAACTAGTTCGGTGTGGCACTTCGATAGCCGCCAATTATCGTGCCGCTTGTCGCGCGCGATCGCGTGCGGAGTTTGTCGCGAAA
>DASQXY010000313.1:0-4608 GCA_035639455.1 Chthoniobacterales bacterium
GCGTGGACCGCGCGATTAAAATTGCGAAGCAGATCGGGATTCCACTGAAGATCGCGGCCAAAGTCGATCCGGTCGATCAGAACTACTTCGAAGCGGTGGTGAAGCCGCTGCTATGCGAGCCGCAGGTCGAGTATGTCGGAGAAATCACCGAGGGCGAGAAGGACCACTTTTTAGGCGACGCCTACGCGCTGCTTCTTCCGATTGATTGGCCCGAACCGTTTGGACTCGTAATGATCGAGGCGATGGCGTGCGGCACGCCCATCATTGCGTATCGACAAGGATCAGTACCGGAAGTTGTTGAAGAAGGCCACACCGGGTTCATCGTCAATGAACTCGAAGACGCGCTCACCGTGGCCCGCCGCGTGCCCGAGCTAAGTCGAAAACGTTGCCGCGAGGTTTTCGAGCAACGCTTCACGGCCCGGCGAATGGCGCGTGATTATCTGCGCGTTTATCAGTCGCTGATCCGGCATGAAGCGGAGCGGGCCGCTTAGGAATGGTCGACGAACTGATCCATGTTCACGATCAGTTTTACATCGTCTCGAGCTCCGCGCGGCTCGACGATCGCACTCGCGTCCTAAAACACGGTGATACCTTCGCGGTCTTCGATCGCTTTGGTGACATCGAGGCGCCGGGGCCACCCGAGCTCGGCATTTATCATCAAGACACGCGGTTTCTCTCGCGACTGACCCTTCGCCTGGGCAACAAACGCCCACTGCTTCTGAGCTCGACCGTCAAGGATGATAACGCGCTGCTGACGGTCGATCTAACGAACCTCGACGTCCCGTACAATGACGAAGTGATCGTGCCACGCGGCACGCTACACATGTTCCGCTCCAAACTGCTCTGGGAAGCGGCCTGCTACGATCGGCTGCGCGTCCACAATTATGGGCGCTCGAGCATCGACCTGTTGTTCGAGATCGAGTTCGACGCTGACTATGCGGACCTTTTCGAGGTGCGCGGCGTCACACGGGCACAACGTGGCCGGCGGTTCCCAACCGGTTTCAATAATGGCGTACTCGAGTTCGCGTACGAAGGGCTGGACCGACAACTGCGCCGCACCTCGGTGCGAGTTGATCCGGTTCCGGAGGGACTCGTCGGCGGGCGCGCTCATTACCGGCTGCAACTTCCACCGGGCGGTTACGCAAATTACGAGTTTGTCATTCGATGTGAGCTGGACGAATCGCCCGCGCGCTCAAAGCGTAATCAACCCGTTCTGCACTACGATGATGTTGCGAGCGAAGCCGCCGCCGCGCTTCGCGCCGCAAAGGTCGACGAGCCTGAGATCTTCACGGCAAACGAGCAGTTCAACGATTGGCTCAATCGTTCGGTGGCCGATCTCCACATGATGCGCACCGAAACCAAATACGGTCCCTATCCGTATGCCGGCGTGCCTTGGTTCAGCACGGTCTTTGGCCGCGATGGAATCATCAGCGCGCTCCAGTGCCTCTGGTTCGATCCGGCGATTGCGCGCGGCGTTCTCTCGTATCTCGCGGCTACTCAGGCCGAGAAAGAAAACACTGAGCAGGACGCCCAGCCGGGAAAAATTCTTCATGAGACACGCGCAGGCGAAATGGCGCATCTGGGCGAAGTCCCATTCGGCCGCTATTACGGGTCAGTCGATGCGACGCCACTGTTTGCCGTCTTGGCTGGCGCGTACTATGAACGGACCGGTGATCACCAGTTTGTTACGTCACTCTGGCCGCACATCGAACGGGCGTTGTTCTGGATCGACAACTTCGGTGATGCGGATGCCGACGGGTTTGTGGAGTACTATCGCCAATCGCACCGCGGTCTGGTCAATCAGGGCTGGAAGGATTCCCAAGACGCAATCTTTCACGAAGACGGCAGTCTGGCGGAAGGACCTATCGCGCTCAGTGAAGTGCAGGGCTATGTCTATGCGGCGAAACACACCGCGGCTGCGCTGGCTCGAACATTAGGCAAAGCAACGTTGGCTGAACAGCTCGAAGCGCAAGCTGAGAAACTGCGGCAGGCGTTCGAAGAAAAATTTTGGTGCGACCGGCTCGGCATCTACGGCTTGGCTCTTGATGGTAACAAACAGCTTTGTCGCGTCCGCGCCTCAAACGCCGGCCATTGTCTTTTCACCGGCATCGCCAATGCGGAGCGCGCCGCGCGCGTTGGAAGCCGATTGACCGAGGAACCATTTTTCTCGGGGTGGGGTGTGCGCACCGTCGCCGCGGGCGAAGCGCGTTACAATCCGATGTCGTATCACAACGGCTCGATCTGGCCGCACGATAACGCGCTCATCGCCGCCGGTTGCGCGCGCTACGGGCTGAAACGTGAGGCCGCCACCATTTTGGGCGGCTTATTCGACGCGAGTCTCTTTCTGGACCTGCACCGGTTGCCTGAATTGTTTTGTGGTTTTCCTAGGCGCGCTGGGGAGAGCCCCACGTTGTACCCGGTCTCGTGTTCGCCGCAAACATGGGCGTCCTGCTCAGTTTTTTTCGTTCTGCAGGCCTGTCTCGGCATTCAGATTCATGATGCGCGGCAGGAACTCGTCCTTGCCAATCCTTACCTCCCGCAATTTCTGCCAGAGGTGGAGATCAAACGCCTGCGCGTTGGCGACGGCAGTATCGATCTGCGTCTTAGCAAGCACGAGTCGGATGTGGCCATTGATGTGCTTCGCCGTGACGGCGAAGTGAACTTGCTGGTCGTGAAGTGAGCGGCCGAAGTGCGGGACCGCCAATTCAATCGAGTTGTCAACCTCTGTGAGATATCGATCGTGGCGGAGAAGCGCCGGGCACGAAGCCAAGCCTAACGAATACGTCTGTCCGAACATCTTCGCGCTGTGACGGTCGTGTTTGCTTGGCTGCGAAACGGTTTCTACGCGGGCTTGGGTTTGGTGTTGCTCTTGGGAATCTACTTGCTCTGGCTGTGGCAACCGGAACGGCAGGTGCGACGCCACACCCAGCATCTCTTCAAAGCTGTCGAGAAAAGAAGCTGGACTCGCCTCGGCGAATTCGTCGCGCCGGATTTTATCGACCAATGGGGCGATGACCGAGCGCGTCTGCTGGAACGGACGCGTGAGGTTTTGCGCTACGTGCACGTGATCCACATCAGCTCGGCCAAAATCTTGGTTCAAACGCAGCACCGGCATGCTCTTTGGACGGGCAACATCATCATTGAAGGCGACTCGGGGGAAATCACCACTGAGCTCAAGTCGCGCGTCAATTCGCTCGCGACGCCGTTCGAGCTCGAATGGCGCCGCCTCACCGTGATGCCGTGGGATTGGAAACTGGCCCGGGTCAGCAATCCGTCGCTGGAAATCCCTACGACTGATTGAAACAGCGTATCGGCAAAGAATGTGATTGGCGAGCGCGCCGCAGCTACAGCGGTAGAATTCGCATCGGAATCGCCTGGCGCTTAAACGGATCAAGCACGAGGCCGATTCTTTCGAGAGTAGTCGCGCCAAGCAATGGTTCGTCGCCTTCTTGCCCGAATACGACCGGCGCCGCGCCGCCCCGGCCGATTAACTATTTCGCAAGCGCGCGGCGCAGTTCTGTTTTGGCCGCCTCGATCTCACGCGGCGGCTGCTGACAAAGCAGAATTCCACGGAGCTTATCGGCCTGGTAGTAATGCACGACGAACTTTTTCTTTGCGTGGGTTCCAGTCATCTCGATGCGCGTTGGCTGGATGCTGAAATCGCCAACAAAATGGAGCCGCAGATCAAACATCTCGGTCCAGAAATAGGGGATCTGTTCGTAGCGGAGGCGCTTTTTACCAGTCATATTCGCGCCGGCGACGAGACCTTGCTCGCGCGCGTTGTCCCAATGCGTCTGCCGGCGCATTCCGCCCATGAGCCGGTCCGGATAAAAGGCGAGGTCACCGATGGCATAGATGCCTTTCTCCTCCGTCTCGAGCGAATCCAATACCGGCGAGCCGTGCGGTCCGGCCAATGGGGTATTGCGCACCAGATCGAGGTTCGGTTCCGCGCCATAGCAAAGCACGGCCAATCCCGCCGGTACGCGATTACCGCTCTTGGTTTGGATATTGCGCAAGACGGTTTTGCCTTCGAAACCGTTGAGGCTTTCGCCCATTAACATTGTAACGCCGTGCTTCGCGAAGTAATCGGTCAACCACGCGCCCGTGTCCGGGTCGATGTAACGATTGAGGAGGTATGAGCTGCGGTGCATTAGCCCGACTTTCAGCTTCAGCTGACGCAGGCTCGCCGCCACTTCACAGGCCAGCAGACCGCCGCCTACTATCATGACGGTTTTCTCCACGCTTGACATCTCCCGCAGCGCCAACGCGTCGCGCAAAGTGCGCAGGTAGATCACGTTACCCAAGCTCGTGCCGGCGACCGGCGGTCGCACCGGGCGACTGCCCATGGCGAGGCAGGCCTTGTTAAACTCGATTGTTTCGCCATTTGCCAGGACGGCTACGCGCCGATCGATATTGAACTGCGTCACCACAGCGCCAAAGCGCGTCTCGATCTTGTGCGAGGTGTACCAACCGGGCTCGAATAGCGGCAGTGTTTTCAGTGGCGCCGTTTTCTCGCGCAGAAAACTTTTCGACAAGATCCAACGCTTGTAAGGATGGAAAATCTCGGCTCCCACAAGCGTGACACTGCCGCGCTTGTCATATCGGCGG
>DASQXY010000314.1:0-2163 GCA_035639455.1 Chthoniobacterales bacterium
AAAAGCGCTACGCTCGCTCGAAATCAAACGGTTCGGTCTGGTTGGCGACGGCGCCGATAGACATGACGATCTTGAAAAACTGCGGTTGAAGCTCGCGATTCCGAACGCCGAACGCGTGTTCTTTATCGCGCAGGCATTTCAAAAATGCATCTCACTCGACGAAGCCTTCGAGCTGACAAAGATCGACAAATGGTTCTTGCGAAATATCGCCGAGCTGGTCTCCGAAGCGGGTTGCTTGAAAACCAAAACATTCTTGCGAGCGAAGAAGCTTGGCTTTTCGGATCGACAATTGGCGATCGCGCGCGGCGTCTCGGAAAGGACGATTCGCGCAGAGAGACGGGCCGAACGGGTATCACCGACTTACCGCCTTGTCGACACCTGCGCGGCGGAGTTTGAAGCCTACACGCCCTATTATTACTCGACTTACGGCGACGAAAACGAGCGGCGCGAATCGGGCAAACGCAAGGTCATGATTCTGGGCGGTGGGCCGAATCGTATCGGCCAGGGTATCGAATTCGATTACTGCTGCGTGCACGCGGCGTTCGCGCTGCGTGAGCTTGGGTTCGAGACGATCATGGTCAATTCGAATCCGGAAACGGTTTCGACCGATTACGACACCAGCGACAAACTCTATTTCGAGCCACTTACGCTCGAAGACGTCCTCAACATCTATGACCAGGAGCAGCCGGACGGCGTAATCGTGCAGTTTGGCGGGCAGACGCCGCTTAATCTCGCAAACGGGCTCAAAGCCGCGGGCGTTCCGATTCTCGGAACCCAGCCGGAGAGCATCGAGACCGCAGAAGATCGACAGCTGTTCGCGGCCATGCTCGACAGGCTCGGGCTGCGCCAAACGCCGAGTGGATCGGCAACAACGACGACGGAAGCAGTCGCGATTGCGCGGAAGATCGGATATCCCGTGCTCGTTAGGCCAAGTTTCGTCTTGGGCGGCCGCGCGATGGAGCTGGTTTACAATGAAGAAGATCTTCGGCGCTACATGGAGAGCGCAATCGCGGTGACGCCAGACCGGCCGGTGCTAGTCGATCGTTTTCTGGAAGATGCGATCGAAGTCGATGTCGATTGCATCAGCGACGGCGACATCACCGTGATCGGCGCAATCATGGAACACATCGAGCAGGCAGGGATTCACAGCGGCGATAGCGCCTGTGTGATCCCGACGTTCTCCTTGTCAAGCAAAGTGCTGCAGGAAATCTCTGCCGGCACAAAGGCGATGGCGCGAGAGCTCAACGTGCGCGGGTTGATGAACGTCCAGTTCGCGGTCAAAGGCGAAGAAGTTTACGTCCTTGAGGTAAATCCACGCGCGTCGCGCACGATTCCCTTTGTCAGCAAAGCGATCGGCGTTCCGCTGGCCAAATTGGCGGCTAAAATTATGGCCGGCAAAACTCTGCGCGAGCTTGGGTTCACGCGCGAGATCATCCCGAAGCATTTTTCGGTCAAAGAGGCGGTCTTCCCGTTTCTGCGCTACCAGGGGAAAGACATCTCGTTGGGCCCGGAAATGAAGTCGACCGGCGAAGTGATGGGTATCGATGTTGATCTCGGCCTTGCGTATGCGAAGTCGCAGATGGCAGCGCCGCCGCCGTTGCCGGTTCGTGGCAACATTTTCATCAGCGTCAAAGACAGCGATAAAGCGGCAGTGATCCCGGTCGCGCGTGAGTTTGTCGACCTTGGTTTCGGGATCATTGCCACCAGTGGCACGGCGGAGGCTTTGAGTCGGGCCAAATTGCGGGTGACGAAGGTTTTTAAAATTCAGGAAGGTCGACCAAACGTTCTCGACCGGGTAAAAAATGGCGACATTAGCTTTATCATCAACACGCCGAGCGGAAAAATCCCGCGCCAGCACGAGATTGAAATCCGCAACGCCGCGCTCGCTGCGAAAATCCCGATCATGACGACCGTGCGGGCTGCCCAGGCTAGCGCGAACGGAATTCGGTCGTTACAAAAAAGCAAGGTGCGCGTCCGTAGTTTACAGGAGTACCACGCAGCAGAAGCCGTCGCCGTGTCCGCCGGGCGCTGACACCTCGGCGCGTCGACTGGCTGGCTCGGAACTCAGGCCGCCTCGCCTCACTCGGCGGATGAGCAGTCCCGCTCATCATCGCGAAGCAGGCGCGGCGAGAGACCGCGCCGGTGGGTTTGCGGCAGTGATAA
>DASQXY010000315.1:0-8005 GCA_035639455.1 Chthoniobacterales bacterium
TCATCGCCGCCGCGACGGAAGCTTGGGTGGGCGTGCGCGCTGAGCGGCGCTCGCTCGAAAGCATTGCCGCGCCGTTATCTAGTGCTGATACCGGAATGTCGTGAAGACGCGCCCCGGCAGTTTCGTCATCAACTGGGTGCCGGTAATTGCGTGGATCAGTTTCAATTCTCCAAGGCCGGTATTTGGCTGTGTGCGGACACGCGCCTCGGTTGTGCTCCGCTAGGCGTGTGCCCAAGTCTCGGGTTATGCCGGTGTAGTGCCGGGTCGGATCGGTCTCGCTGATCAGGATATAAACGTAAAACAAAGCGTTCTGCTGGCCTGCCAAGCCGCAGCCTCGGTGCGCTGCGCCAGCCGTGGCAAGTAAAGCCTGGCTTCGTTTACTACGGCGTGGCAGCCCCGAAAACTTTCGGGACTGGGCCTGAAAGGATTTGAACCTTTGACCCCGCGCTTATCAAGCGCGTGCTCTAACCAGCTGAGCTACAGGCCCGAGGCTGCGGCTGCCCCGCGGACGTGAACAGTGATCGGAGATTGACAGTTGGTCAAGCGGCAGAGCCGATAGTGTTTCGCGGCATGAGGGCAGGGGAGCCCCGCAATGCGTAGGCAAGGAGCGCGCCGAGAATACCGAACGCGCCGAGAAGGAGGAAGGCGATGGTATGCGTTCCACTTTGCTGTTTGAGATAGCCGATCAATGCGGGGCCGACGAAGCCGCCGACGTTGGCGATTGTCACGACAAGCGCGGTGCCGGCGGCAGCGGGTCCGCCGCTGAGAAAACGGCTTGGGATAGACCAGAATGGTCCATAGGCCGAGCAGTGACCGATCGGCACGAGCGCGAGTGAGAGGATTCCGAGCAGCGGGGTGCGCAAAATGGCGCATCCGAAGCATCCTATCGCCATGACAAGCAATGCGAGAGCGACGTGACGTGGGCGTTCGTCGGTTTGATCCGAGTGTGCGCTGTTTATGAGCATGAAGAAGATGGTTGTCGCGCTAATTCCGCCTGAGATAAAGCCAACTCCGAGATCGCTCGTGCCGGTGAGCGACTTGATAACGAGCGGTGACCAGAAGGAGTAACCATAGAAGGCGATCGCGGCGAGCAGGAAAATGATACCGAGCCGCCATATGATGCTGTTGGTTAGGGCAGCGAGTATTCCAATCCGTTTCGCTTCGGTTGCATTCGCATTTTCGCGGGCCAGCTCTGCCAGAAGCGAGCTGCGCTCTGCTGGCGTGAGCCAGTGCGCGGTCTCGAGTCGATCCGGCAGATAAAAAAGCACGATGACGCCGAGAAGTACAGCAGGCACGCCTTCGGCCAGAAAGAGCCATTGCCATCCGGCGAGCCCATACGTCCCTCTCAGCTCCAAAAGAAATCCCGACAGCGGTCCCCCGATGAGTCCCGTAACGGGCACGGCGGTCATGAAAGCAGCGATCGCGCGTGCACGCTCCGCCTGCGGGTACCAGAAACTCAGGTAGTAAATCACTCCGGGGAAAAAGCCGGCTTCTGCGGCGCCGAGCAGGAAACGCAGCACGCAAAATTGCGCTGGCGTTCGCACCAACATCATGCCCGTAGAGATCGCGCCCCAAGTGATCATGATGCGCGAGATCCAGAGTCGCGCGCCGACACGCGCGAGGATGAGATTGCTCGGCACTTCGAACAGACAGTAGCCGATGAAGAAAACTCCGGAGCCCAAGCCAAATGCTGCTTCGCTGAACTTTAAATCGGCATTCATCTGCAATGCAGCAAAGCCGACATTCACGCGATCGAGCCACGCGACAACGTAGAGAACAAAGAGGAAGGGGATCAATCGGCAGGTGATCTTGCGGACTGCGGCGATGCGGAGGTCGACCGCTTCATACGTCTGAGATTCAGCTGGCACGCCCAGAGCTTATCGTGACCCGCGTTGCAATCTGCAACCGCTAATCTACAATCTGCAACTCCGACGAACGTCGCAAGCACGCGGCAATGTTCGGTATGCTTGATACCGGGGGGCATAGCTCAGTTGGTAGAGCGCCAGCTTTGCAAGCTGGAAGTCAGGGGTTCGAATCCCCTTGCCTCCAAAGCCTTAAAAGACGTGGAGGCAAAAATCCAACAAAAGGGGAGGACGAATGGAACCGCGGAACCAGCTACTAGCTGTTCGCGAAACTTCGCACGTTGTTGAGCGCATGATAAAACTGATGTCCCGCGTGGGTGATCTTGGTGATGACCGCTTGCGGTGGATCGATATCCAGCGACTCGGTTGCCTTCACGAGCCCCGCCTCCGCCATGAACTGGACTTCGCGAGCTGCTTCGCGGCCGCGCACGACGTAGGATCCGCGCTCGTGCTCAGCCTCGGCGATAAGCTTGTGCGCCAAGCGAAGATTCACGACATGATCTCTCGTTCCAGCAGTTACAGTTCGGGTCGCGGCACTTAAGTGGACGTAAGCCAGCCGGCAATTTCGGACTACTGTCGATGCGAGCAATGCAGCGGAACGAAAATGCCGGATGTCGATCTTACGATACGCCATCCGGCATTTCGTTTGTTTCTAAGGACTAAGCAGTTAGCGAGGCGTGGCGAGAAATGCGCGCCTCACACCGTTCGAGTCAATGGACCGGCCCGCGATTTCCCCGGATTCGTTAATGTCCTTGGCCTGTTCGAGCCGCGCGGTGTAGCTCGCAGGTTTCAAAGCATTGAGATCAGTCATGACACCGTTTTCCCAGAGGAAAGCGCGGCAAATTCCGTTCGCATCACAGGAAAGGCCTACAACTTGGCGGTGCTCGTTGATTCCATAGGCTTCGCTGTGGACGTCGCCCGGAAGGAAGCCGAGGGGCTGAATTCCGTCTTTGGCTGTCCAGATGAATGCCTGAAGGAAGTTGCCGTCCGGATCGTTAGGGGCACCGGCGAAACCGACAACGTCTCCACGCTGATTAATATTTGTCGGCGTGTTCCAATATGGGGCGCCGAGATTTCCAAGATCGACAATCTTACCGTTCTTGTCCCAAAGCAGCGCGTGCTTCGCGGTGTAGCGTCCAACCGCTTGATCGCAAATTCCGGAAATTCCGACGATTTGCGCTTGTTCATCGATCGCCGTCGCGGCGCCGGAAGTGTCGCCGGCTGGCAATGGCAATTCGGCAATCTGACTCGCCTTCGGGCCGTAAACGACCGGGCGGAACTGAAGCTGTTGCGGCGGCACGCACGTGGAATCGTGAACGGTATTCTCCGCCCAACCGACAACCTGACCGCGACTGTTCGCGCCCGTCGCAAATCCATTATTGCCACCTAGGGTCGGCAGCGCACGCATGTATCCTTTCTCCCAAACGAAACCGAGATTGACATAGCCGGTGCCAGTCGCGCCGGGATAAAACGCGGCGCTGCTCCAGGCTTCGCCTAATGGATCAGGCGTGGCAGTTTGTGAAATGCCGGCGATAATGCCGGAATCTGCTTTGACCGACCAGGTGACGGCGCTGTTCGGGCCGCCGAGTGTGCCGAGATCAGTCAGCGCTTTGTCACGCCAAAGCGCGGCATGCCGGGTTTGGTCTCCGGCCAGATTTGAGTAGCCGGCGAGCCAGGTGCGATTGTTGATGCTGTTCGCGCGACTGTTCGTTCCGCCTAACGACGGCAGATCGGTGATGGTGTATTGCGGCTGTTGTGAAGCAGCAAACAAACCGCAGCTCATCGCGATCAGTAAGATCGACAATGCGGTTTGTGGAAGTCTGAGATGTGTTGTTTTCATGAAACAATTCTGCGATCGCACGTGAGCTGCGGAAATATCCACTTCGGCTGTTTGCCCCAGACCACTTAGGCACCAGCCTGCGTTAATCGTTAAAGCGTGATTCGTTGAAGCGGTACCGCGTGATGGTCACAGCCGCAGCTATTTTTGCTCTTGCTCGTGCTAGTCCTCGTGAGCGATTAGCGTAGCCTCGAGGCGAGTTTGGATAGGCCTTCGCGTATTTGCGCGCGCGACCACGCGGCGAAGCCAAATGTGAGCGCAGGCTTCAATTGCGCTTTGATACAGAATAAGGAAAGCGCCATCGGCTTTAATCCGGAGTCACGACAGGCTTGCATGACCTGTTGCATGTCGATCTTTGGTCGAAGCCAGGCGACGAAATGCAGACCGGCATCCGGCGATTGCAGGTCGAAATATTTGCCTAACAAACGCCTGAACTCATCGATGAAGAAATCCCGACGATCGGCGTAAAGCTTTCGCATTCGTTTGATATGGCTGAGGAAAAATCCTTCGGCGATGAACCGCGCGAGCGTGGCTTGATCGATGGCGGAGGAATGTTGATCCATGACAGCGCGAATTTTGATCATCGGCTCAACGAGCTGTTCAGGTGCGAGCAGGTAGCCGAGCCGCAATGATGGATACAGAATCTTACTCATAGTGCCGGCGTAGATGACACGACCGGCATTATCGAGGCCCTGCAGGGATGGGAGTGGGGGACCGTTGTAGCGGAACTCGGAGCTGTGATCGTCTTCGAAGATGAAGGAGTCGTGCTTTCTCGCAAAATCGATGAGCGCGGTTCTTCGGGCGAGACTCATTGTCATGCCTAACGGAAATTGATGTGATGGCGTCACGAAGATGATTTTCGGCGAGCGCCTTCTGGTCGACGCGGCGATTACAATTCCTTCTTTGTCGATCGAACGCGGAACGATTGTTGCACCTGCGAAGGTGAAGACGCGCCGCGCCTGATGAAATCCCGGATCTTCAATCCAGGCGAGTTCGCCGCGGTTAACAAGTGCGAGCGCGCTGATTATCAATGCCTGCTGGGTGCCCGCAGTGATGATGATCTGATCGGGATAACACCGCGCGCCGCGGAAATCACACAGGTAAGCGGCGATCGCTTTGCGAAGATCGACATCGCCGTGGCTGGAAGCGTACTGAAGTAAGTGTGCGCCTTTTCTTGCGAGCACCTGCGCGCGTAGCCGCTCCCAAGTTTCAATCGGAAATTCATCAAGCGCCGCGAGGGCAGGCATTAACGTGACCCCCGGTGCGCCGGCGATCCCAACGTCGAGCTCTTTTCCGGAACGTTTGTCTGGAATATTCTTAGCGCGATCGGCAAGACGCGCCGGACCTTCGACCTGTCGATCTTGCCGTTGCGCGCGTGCGCTGAGAAAGGTTTCCGGCAGCGGCTGCGCGACAAACGTTCCGGAGCCGACGCGCGACTCGACATAGCCTTCGGCATGGAGTTTCGATAACGCGAGATTTACGGTCAGACGTGACACTCCCAAATCGGCAGCTAGCGCGCGCGAAGAAGGCAGTCGTGATGTGCTGTCATTAACGCTCGCGGAAATTAGCTCGTCGCGAATCTGGCGGTACAATTGCTGATGAAGCGGCTCCGTTGCGTAGCGATCGAGCCGGATCATTTCGAACGCGATGATCGATCGGCGGCGACGCTTCTTTGCCTTCTCGGTTTTCACGATTCCCTCAGCGCCAAGATGAAGTCTTTTTCACCGTCTCGACCAAAGATGATTGCGAGATAGTTCGCGGAAAAGTGGTCAGAATGTGGAGATGATCGGAAACGCCGCCCACTCGGAAGGCTTCAGCATTCAGCTCACGGCAGATCGTCGCGATGTAGGCGTGCATTCGCGATCGCACCGGCTGGTCGAGCCACGGTTCGCGATCTTTCGTGCTGAAAATGATGTGAACGATGACCTTGCTGAGTGATTGGGCCATCTCGGCATAATGATCGAAAAGTAATGCGAGGTGAATCGCGCTTTTAGCGCTGGAAATCGTTCCTTTCACGTACCCTGGGGCTCTGCCCCTGGCTGCTATGATAACGGCGCCGTCGGCGCTGAATGCAAGCGGGAGCGAAAGTGGTATGGCCACTTTGCGCGAAGTGGATCGTTGACCAGTTCACACCCGCACCCGAACGTGGTTGATGATGCGAACGCCGGTTAGCGATCATGTCAAAACGAAAGGGCTGATCTATTTCGCGCGGATGCTCGACAAGATCCGGCTGAAGGCGAAAGGCGAATTGCCGCCGGGCTATTTTACCGGCCTCAAGCCCGATCCAACCGTTTTCGACGCGCGCTGCACCAGATTTCTCGGAGTGAATTACGACGAACTTATCGATCGAACGCTGAAAGGCGGGTCGGATGAAGAGATTCTGGAGTGGTGTTTCCAGTATGGCCGTCGGCCGAGTGAAGAGGAAATCGAGATCTGGAACGCTTTCATTTTGAAGCGCGGCTGGCGCGATGGGGGAACTGAAGATTTAGCAGCGTCGAAACAGGAAGCTGGCTTGGCAGAGCGCGATGACATTCAGACGTGGGTGGACTTCCATGACGTGGAGGAGGGACGAGCTCCGCGGAAAGTGTTCGAGGGTTAAGCCCGACATCGATCGCCCGAAACTCGCTGGACGATGGCTTAATACCATCAATTTTCGCGAATGAGCGTTTGCACTAGCGCTTACTGCCGCACGGTTGCGTTCATCGCTATGGGCGCTGTGTCGCTGCAAGCAGCGGCGCGGAATTCGGAACTGGTTCAAGTAGCTAATGGAGTTTCCTTGCGCGTAATTGTCGGAGGCAAAGACAACGCCGATAAAACGTTGATCTTTATTCCTGGCTGGAGCGCGAGTGCTGATGTTTGGCAGAAACAGCTTGATGACTTCGCGCGGAAATATCGCGTGCTTTCCTTTGACCCGCGGTCACAGGGTGATTCAACCAAGACTAAGACCGGCAACACTCCGGAAGTCCGCGCCCAGGATTTGCACGTACTTTTGCAACGCCGAACTGTGCAGCGGCCGGTGCTCATCGGTTGGTCGCAGGGTGTCCAGGACGTTGCCGCCTATGTGGAACGCTATGGCACGTCCGATATCGCCGGCATTGTTCTGGTGGATGCAGCAGTCTCCGACGGCGCCGACGGGATTCTGGCCCGCTCTCAGGAAGCGGCCGAGCAATTCCATATGTTCTCAATCTACGAGGCGCACCAACGAGAATATTTGCATGGCATGTGGCAGGCGATCACCAGCCAACCACAGGCGCCGGAGCTGATTGGACGGCTTGTTGCTACCGGAACGAAAACTCCGTCAAGTGTCGGGGTCGCCATGTTGGTCGCGGATCTGTTTACGGTGAATCGCACCCCGGCATTGGCAAAGATCAAATGTCCAACTCTCATCATCGCATCAGCCAAATCGGCGGAACTAGAACGACAGCAAGCGATGACTAGTCAAATTGCGAACGCACGCTTTGAAAAGATCGATCAGGCGGCGCACGCAGTCTTTCTCGATCAACCTGACCGCTTCGACGAGCTGTTGTCGAAGTTCCTCGATAGCTTGCCCCCGACTTAAGACTCGTGCCGTCAGTTCTGGGATAATTGGCGCACGGTAGGAACACAGCCTTTCAGCCTGTGGGGCCAGCGGACATCTGTCTGCTGCTAGGCATGCCAGTGGGTTACAAAACTACTGGCCGCACAGACTACAAGTCTTTGCTCCAAAATGAAAATGCCGGTCCCGAGTGGGATTCGGGACCGGCATCTTTAGTCGATGTGCAGCAAAGACTGAATTGTGCGTTACCGTCTTTTCTTCTCTGAGCCTCACTCGCTTTCGCTCGCGAGGTCTTCACGGCATGCCCAGCTATTTCAAGAACTGCGGCAGCTCCGGAACATGAGAACACGTTGCGCGCTCCCATCTTTTTTGAAACTACTCAGCACTCGAAATAGCTGGGTTTAGCCGTCGACCTGTGCCTAGCGGCAAAGTAGAAATTCGAAAGTAGAAAGTAGAAAGTTTTCTACTTTAGCCTTTCTCCTTTTCACTTGCCGCAGGCCTTTCTCCTTAGAAAGGAGGTGATCCAGCCGCAGGTTCCCCTACGGCTACCTTGTTACGACTTCATCCCAGTTACCGCTCATAGCGTAGAAGGCTGCCCCCCTTGCGGGTTAGCACGCCGGCTTCGGCTACAAGTGACTTCCATGATGTGACGGGCGGTGTGTACAAGGCCCGGGAACGTATTCACGGCGCCGTAGCTGATGCGCCATTACTAGCGATTCCGGCTTCATGAAGTCGAGTTGCAGACTTCAATCTGAACTGGGCCCAGTTTTA